>JANQZX010000132.1:0-12053 GCA_030728245.1 Saprospiraceae bacterium
GTGCAAGAACAGGGTGGATTGATCACTATGGAGGACCTCGCAAAATGGAAAGTTAAACTGGAAGAGCCCGTTTCTGTAAATTACAGAGGCATCGATGTTTATAAATTAACCACTTGGACCCAAGGCCCTGTAATGCTACAGGCACTGAATATCCTCGAAAATTTCGACTTAAAATCAATGGGTTATAATTCCTCCAGATATATTCATACCATCTGCCAGGCCATGCATCTCGCTTTTGCTGACAGAGATTTTTATTATGGAGATCCCGATTTTTCCCCATCGGAACCCATCAATGGATTATTGTCGAAAGCGTATGCAAGGGAAAGAGCGAAAAGTATTCAATACGATCGAAATGATACGCTGGCAGGTCCGGGTGATCCATATCCTTTTGAACAAAAGGTTAATCCGTTTAAATCTTTATTGGAAAAATATAAAAATTCCCATTCCTCTATAATGTCTGAGGAACATAGGGAAGGATTTTTTGCCGGAACAACCTCTATTGAAACGGCCGATGCAGAGGGTTGGGTAGTGAGTGTTACCCCAAGTGGTGGTTGGATTCCCGCCTGTGTTGCTGGAAATACAGGTATTGGATTAAGTCAAAGAATGCAGGCCTTTGTGTTAGATGCTGCTGATAATCCGTTTAATGTGTTAGAACCCGGCAAGCGTCCACGCGTTACCCTTACGCCAACCCTGGCTTTGCGCAATAATATTCCTTTTGTTTCTTTTGCCGTTCAGGGCGGTGATTCTCAAGACCAGAATCTCTTACAGTTTTTCCTGAATATGGTGGAGTTTGACATGAATGTACAAGAGGCTTGTGAAGCGCCAAATGTCAATTCTTTTCAAATGAAGAGTTCTTTCGATAAACATCTTTCAGAACCTGGTCGCTTGTTAGTGAATGAACAAACGCCTGATTGGACAAGAAGGGAACTCAAAAAACTCGGCTATTTGCTGGAGTTTGACAGAAAAACATCCGGCCCTCTAAATGCCATTTATTTTGACCATAAACATGGCTCTTTCTGGGGTGGAAGCAGTCATTTTGGAGAAGATTACGGCATTGGCTGGTAAAAAAGACTAAGAACCGGAGAGAATATTATTTCTCTTCGGTTCTAACCTCCATCGTTAACGTATCTATTTTATACCCACCTAAATCAAAATAAACCTTAGGCATTCGTTGCTGTATTTCAGCCATGTCTTCTATTTTGACTTCGCTTTGATATAAATAAACTGATTTTAAAAGGGGTAATGAGCTTAAAGTACGCAATCCTTTTTCAGTTATACTCGTTCCCACCAGGTTCAAATATCTTAGTTCGGTATTTTTTAGTAAAGCAATACCCTCATCTGTAATCAATGTATTATCAAGATAAAGTTTGGAGAGGTTAGGTAATCCACTTATCCATTTCAAACTTTTATCGGAAATCCTTGTACCACTCAGTCTGATAGAAGCAATATTTTTTTCTAATCCTTTAAATAGTTCTCCATCCTTGTCGCTAAAATCGGAAAGGGACTGGCAATTTATCTGAAGGAGCGGATGACCACTGGCTAAAGGTAACACCACCATACCTCTGTCTCTTAAAGGAGTTAGCATGGTTTCGGACACAGCAGCTAAGTCAGGGACTAAGGGCCAATCAGCAGTTTTAGGCATGTTTTTTTCTTCCATTGAAGCTGAAACAACCTCTTCCGTTAGTTGTAAGTCTTTCAATAATAACTTTGATCTTGCCCCTAATGACAACCATTTTTCTATAATAACTATTTCTCTTTCAGTGAGTTGTGTTTTTCCTTTTGGGGGCATGTGCTGCTTATCAGACAAAGGGAGCCTCATTCGATGAGACATTAAAGCCATTTTTCCCTCCTCGCTACCATGATAAAATCCGTTTTTACCTCCTTTTAGTACATTTTCAATTTGGTCTAATTTTAACTTTCCTTTTTGTTTCGTTTTTCCATGACAGGCAACACATTTTTCTTCAAAAATAGGCGCAATAATTTCTGCATAAACCAACGCATCCTGATTAAGAACGATTTGCTTCGGTTCTTTTTTAGGTTTATCTAACGATAGGAAATCTTCCCCATGGGTTAAATTTCCACCTAAATGACCGGTAACTAAAACCAATATACTTAACGCTCCCTGTCCAAGGAGATGAATATGGGGAATTTTAGGGGGAAATCGGTATAAAACGATTAATAGAGCGGATCCAATGGCCAGAGCTATGCCCCAATTTCTGTGAAGTTCCACAGAGGAAACCTCGTAATCACCTTGATTCATTAAAAAATAGCCACTCAACGCGGAAAAAACGGCACCAATGCCTCCTAAAAAGGTGATAAGGGGAATGGATGCTTTGTACTTTTTACCCGTTGCGCTAAGTCCGTAGATTTCTAAAAAAAAGGCTAATAGCAACAAAGCAATGGGAAAATGTATGACAAGGGGATGTAAAACTCCCATAGGATTTATTTTTTTTGATATCGGTTTCGAAGATAATTTAACATATACATATTTATATCCCACTGATTGGCAAGAGGTTGTTGTGTATATGGTACGACAGGCAGATACATGGGCGGACCAAATTCTGTCAATATAGTAATGGTACTTCCTTGTTGGTTTTTTATTTTGACTACCTCGTCCCACCAGGCCAAGTGAGCCATAAAAGCATCTTGCCACTCAGGTGCGCGTGGATCAGTTACTTGTGGACCTTCCTGATGTCCAACCCGGGCATGAATATGACCTGTTTTTGATAAAGCCTGAGCAACCGCCTCTTTTTGGTCCTTCAATAAAGATTCATGAACTACGCACCAATGGGAAATGTCTAACGTTAATTTCATCTCCGGAATGTCGCTTAAAAGAGCCTGGGTAGTAGGAATATTATAGCAAATTCTGCCTCTATGCGTTTCGTGATAGATAGGAATGCCCGATTGTTTGGCTGGTAAAATCGTATCTGTAATAATATCTTTTGCCTGTGATAGGGTAAAATAATCTTTTCCTGAATGACAATTTATATAAACAGGTTTCATGGCTATTGCCAAATCTATCTGTTGACGGAATTCATTTCGGTTTTCCTCAAAATTTGATTTTCCACTCCCCGTAAGTAATCCTAATTTTAAGTCAAATTGAGCTACTGTATTAAGGAGTAAGTCCCTTTGGGTTGCATTTCCAGGCACCCACATTTCAATGCCATCATACCCTGCTGCTTTTGCTTTTTGACAAAAGGAGGCTAAATCTCCGTTAAATCCCCAGTTTGTGGCAAAAATATAGAGCGGAACGGAAACAGGGGTCGAAAAATCATTCGCAGCGTATGGAAAGGTATTAGTCATACCCAATAATGGTATGGCGGTGGCTGTAAGAGATTGAGCCAGGAATTTTCTTCTGCTGTGCATGTTTTAACTTAATATGGGTTTTATCACGGTCCCTTCAACGTCGGTTAATCTGAAAGGTCTTCCCTGAAACGGATAAGTAAATGTTTCATGATTAAAGCCCAGCAAATGAAGAATAGTAGCCTGAACATCATAGACAGAAACTTTCCCATCGACAGGATAAAATCCTATTTCATCTGTTTCCCCGTAGGTTGTTCCAGCTTTGGTACCCCCTCCGCACATCCAGATAGTGAATGCGTCGGCATGATGATCTCTACCTTTGAAAGGCATTTCCAATCCATTTCTATTTTCCTGCATGGGTGTTCTACCAAATTCACTTCCCCAGACAATCAAGGTTTCCTCTAAGAGTCCACGTTGTTTTAAATCTAAAATGAGGGCAGTAATGGCTTTATCTATTTGCTTGCATTTGTTTACCAAACCTATTTCCAGGGAGGTATCGGTTGAATTGCCATGAACATCCCAACCCCAGTCGAACAATTGTACAAATCGAACGCCTTTTTCAACTAATTTTCTTGCCAGGAGCACATTATTTGCAAAACTTTCCTTTCCTGGTTCCGTACCGTACATTTCATGAATATAGGCGGGTTCATCGGAAATATTCATGACATCGGGCGCAGAAATTTGCATACGGAAGGCCATTTCATATTGGGAAATCCGGGATAAAGTTTCAGGGTCATTAAATTCTTTATAAGTCTCTTTATTGGCCTGATTGATAGCATCTATGGAGGCTTTCCGCATATTGCCATCTACATTGGCGGGGTTGTCCAGATAAAGAACGGGTTCACCATGAGAACGGCAGTGAACACCCTGATAAACAGAGGGTAAGAATCCACTACCCCAAACCGATTTACCTGCATCCGGATTTTGACCTCCGGAGGTTAATACCACGAAACCAGGTAAATTGGCATTTTCCGAACCTAATCCGTAGGTAACCCAAGAGCCTAAACTTGGTCGTCCAAGTCTGGCCGAACCCGTTTGCATGAGTAACTGAGCAGGTGCATGGTTAAATTGATCGGTATGAACGGCCTTAAGGAATGATAATTCATCTGCAACACCTGCAAGATGAGGCATATAGTGAGAAACCCAGGCACCAGATTGACCTCTTTGTTTAAATTCACCAATGGTTCCCAGCATCTTAGGAACGCCTCTGATGAAGGCAAACTTTTTCCCTTTCAACAGGGATTCTGGACAAAGTTGTCCATCCAGTTTTTTTAATTCAGGTTTATAGTCAAATAATTCTAATTGCGAGGGAGCTCCGGCCATGTGAAGATAAATCACGGATTTGGCCTTCCCCGGCAAATGGGGTGTTTTGGGAAGAAGCGGCTTTGTTGGATCGAACAAAGTGTTGGAAGACCCGGTGGACTCACTTGTGCACGCGTTGATAAGAGGTGAAAAAGCTAAAGCACCCAAACCCATAGAACATTGTTTTAAAAACAATCTGCGGGTGGCAAGTTGTGCATCCAGTAAATGGGCTTCTTCAGCAAGACTCAATCTTTTATTATTCATGTCGCGGCTTAATTTTTAGTGATGATTACATCTAAATTTAACATAGCATTGGCAACTAACGCGAAAGCAGCATCTTCAACGTCTGGATTTTCAACCTGAATTTCTTTAACTAGTTCAGGATGAGATTTATAATATGTTTTTGAATCCTTATAAAGTTTCACCAAGGGTTGTAAAAGAGTAGGTGAAATGGGTTTATTTAGTAAAATATGGTACCCATGTTGTATCCGATCATTTACTGACAAACCAGGATTTTTTAACATTTTTTGACCAAAATGCGTCGCCGCTTCCATAAAAACAGGGTCATTCAAGGTAACTAAGGCTTGTAAAGGGGTATTTGTTCTTATTCTCCTTGCGTTACAAACATTGCGACCCGTACCGTCAAAAGTTAACTGGGAAGGGTAGGGGCTGCTCCTCTTATAATAGGTATAAATAGAGCGTCGGTATTTGTCCTCACCCTCACTAATTTTCCATTTGTTACCGTCATAAGGACTGGCCCATATTCCCTCTGGTTGATAAGGCATTACAGATGGCCCGTACATTTTTTTACTCAGAAGTCCGGCAACGTGTAATGCCTGATCACGTACTTGCTCTGCACTTAATCTTATCCTGGGGGCTCTACTCAACAAACGGTTATTTGGATCTTTTTTAAGTTTTTCAGCGGTAGCCACCGATGATTGCCTGTAGGTTTGTGAAAGAACGATTTCTTTCAGAGACGATTTGATAGACCATCTATGTTTATTCATAAACTCCCAGGACAAATAATCCAATAATTCCGGATGAGAAGGCAGGGTACCTTGTGATCCAAAATCCTCTAAAGTTTCCACTATGCCCGTGCCAAAAAGTTGTTCCCATAATCTGTTTACCAACGTTCTTGATACCAACGGATTGCGTTTATCGGTCATCCATTCTACCATGCCCATGCGGTTAGGTTTCGTCAAATCGAAAGATTTATTGAGAACCTTTGGTATGCCCGGAGAAACAACTTCGCCTTTAACTTTCCAGTTTCCACGTATGAAAACCTGGGTTTTCCTCGCATTTTCCGGCTTATTATCCATCATAATAGGGGTGTTTGGCGGATTTTTTCTTAATAAATCCCAATACAAACTATCCATTGTTTTTTTAGATGGATCTCCTTCATTCCCAGGAAAGGCATAATCTAAATGAAAAGAATTTAGAGTAAAACCTGACTCAGTATCTGAGGTCAGCGATGGATTTTCATAGCTGAAATATAGATCATGTTTGCCATAAACAGGCTGAATATCAAACGGGGTGAATGCCCATTTGCCTTCTGTAGAGGGAATGTTAAACTGCCCTAAAATCTTTCCACGAAGGCTGTCCAGGCGAATGGTTAATTTTCCTTTTTTACTATTTCCTCTTTGCTGGGCAATAAATCTGACCTCGCCATTTAAAACTACATCCTTTATTCTCGCTGAACTATTTTTTCTGAATACCAGAAATTTAGTGTCATACAACTCACTATTGACAAAAAGATCAGCGTGGGTGGCATAAACCAAGGGCTGCAAAAATTTCAGAAATGAATAAATTTCATCGCCCCTTTTAGGTGTAGCGGTTTTTTTAACCCAGGCCACCAAATCTAAAAGTTGTAAGCTATCGGTTTTTTCATAGTGTCTGATAACGGGAAACTCTTCTACGGTATCCTCATCCCGGGTATTATTGAAAAAGGCTAAAAATTGAAAATATTCCTCATGTTTAATGTCTTCGTAGGGATGTCCATGACACTGAGTACAAGCAAAGGTAGTACTCATGAGACCTTCAAAAGTGGTATTTACCCTATCGATAACCGCTGCCGTCCTGAATTCCTCGTCTTCGGTTCCTCCTTCGTCATTGGTTGGCGTGTTTCTATGAAAGGCGGTGGCTATATAATGCTCTTCCTTGGGATTGGGCAATAAATCCCCTGCTATTTGTTCTGTAATAAACTGATTATAAGGCATATCCTTGTTAAGGGCCTGAATAACCCAATCTCTATATCTCCAAATTTGCCTGTTCCCATCTTTTTCATACCCTTTACTATCTGCGAAACGGGCAATATCCAACCAAACGGAGGCCCATTTTTCACCAAATTGAGGTAGTTTAAGGAGGTCATTTACTAACGTTTTATAGGCATCAGGCGAAGTACTTTTTAAATATTTATCCGCAATATCCTTTGGCGCCGGAATACCAATCAGGTCTAAGCTCACCCTTCTTAACAATGTTTCCTTGTCTGCAACGGGATTGAGTTTTAAGTTATTTTCATTTAATTTTTGTTGGATAAATGCGTCCACAGCATTGCCTTTTTCTTTATTACCACCAAAAATACCCATCCAGCTGGTATTGGATGGAACTTTTACTGGTGACAGCGCTTTGTAAGCCCAATGTTCACCCCAGGGTGCGCCCATATCCACCCATTTTTCAAATATTTTTATTTCTTTGGAACTCAACGGTTCTCCCTCTGAAGGCATTCGTTCCATGGGATCGGCATGATTTATACGAGCCAAAAGCTCACTTTGAGAGGGATTTGATATATCAATAGCTGGTTTTCCGGAATCATTTTTTTTGAAAAATGAAGCCCGGTTCATCATGCTAAATCCGGCACTTTGTTTCACGCCGCCATGACAGGAAATGCATTTTTTATTAATGATAGGCTTTACTTCTTCCACATAAAAGGAGTCTTTATCCTTCACTGAAAAAATGTTAGGAAAAAATAAAACAACTCCCCCGACTATAACAATGGGAAAAGCCCATCTTAAAGAATTAAAAATTCTTCTGTTCATCGCTTTTTTGTTCAAATGACGTATTTAATGAAAAGGTAAAACATATTCTCCGAAATATAAATAATTCTGTTTATTTTGTCATCAAAATTTATTTAGGAAAAAAAATGAAAAGAAGAAAGATGATTCGGCAGATAGCTATTTTAACCGGTGGCCTGCCTTTTTTACATTCTATGTTAAATGCGTCAGTGAGTATTAATGCTTTATCATCGCCTTTAATCTTGACTAATACACTGGATTCCATTATAGATGTCATCATTCCCGAAGGGAAAACGCCGGGTGGGGTCTCATTGGGCGTTCCGGAATATGTAAAAATAATGTTACAGGATTGTGTAACTAAAGATCAACAAAGTGCTGTGGAAACAGCGTTGAAATATTTGGAAAATCAATCTATCGCCGCATCAGGGGTATCTTTTATTGCCTGTAATGCAGAGCAACGCACTATTTTGCTTAAAAATGCATTTATCCAGGGTGGCAATGTCGAAAAGGATGGATTGAAGCTTATTAAGTCTTTAACCATCAAGGGGTATCAGACTTCTTCGCATTTTATGAAACAAATTATTCCTTACGAAATGGCACCTAATCGATATAATGGTTGTGCAACAGTTAATTAAGTATTATGGTAAATTTAAATTTGAAGGTTGCCGTTAAACATAAATACGATGCTATTGTCGTAGGATCAGGCATAAGTGGTGGCTGGGCTGCGAAGGAATTAACGGAAAAAGGACTTAAAACGCTTTTAATAGAAAGGGGTAGGGAGGTAAAACACATAGAAGATTATCCCACAGCTACCCTTTTCCCCTGGGAAATGAAACATCGGGGACAATTACCACAAGAGGTCATCGATGAAAATCCGGTGGTTTCTAAATGTTACGCATTTAACGAAACGTCGGCTCATTTTTTTGTAAAAGATAAGGAGCATCCTTACGTTCAGGAAAAGCCTTTTTCATGGATACGTGCCTATCAGACGGGCGGAAAATCGCTTCTTTGGGCGAGACAAGTGCAGCGTTGGTCTTCTTTTGATTTCGAAGGACCCGCGCGCGATGGTTACGCCGTAGAATGGCCTATTGGTTACGAGGATTTGGCTCCCTGGTATAGCCATGTAGAAAAATTTGCAGGTATCAGCGGAAATAAAGACGGTTTACCTCATCTTCCCGATGGTGAATTCCTACCCGCATTTCCCCTGAATTGTGTCGAAAAATATTTCTCCGATTTTGTTGCTCAACAATACAGAGATCGTCAGGTGATTGTTGCCAGGTGCGCACATATTACTGAGGCTATGCCTATTCATATAGCTCAGGGTCGGGCAAAATGTCAGCATAGAACCTTATGTGAACGTGGTTGTCCACTGGGTGGGTACTTTTCTTCCAATGCCTCAACCATTCCATGGGCTATGAAAACGGGGAATCTTACCCTCCTATCTGATGCATTGGTCGCTGAGGTGCTGTTTGACGAAAAGAAAAATAAGGCGACCGGTGTTAGGGTTATTAATACCATCACCGGTGAATCCACGGAGTATTTTGCTAAGATTATTTTTGTTAATGGGGCAGCCCTGAATTCAAATTTGATTTTGCTAAATTCTACCTCTCGTCGTTTTCCAAATGGGTTGGGCAATGATAATGGCTTAATGGGGAAATATGTTGCTTTTCATAACTATAAATCAGGTATTAACGCTGAATATGAAGGGAATCTGGATGTAAAAACAGATGGACGGAGACCTACCTCCGGGTATATTCCCCGATTTAGGAATTTACATAAACAGGAAATGGATTTTTTAAGAGGATATGCTACCTCTTTCTCCGCCAGCCGAGGTAGTTCTGCTGACACCAGTGAGTTCGGTGAATCGCTAAAAAATGCGCTCGCTAATCCTAAGTTAAATGGCCATTGGAATATTGGCGCAGGAATGATGGGTGAAACCATTCCCAAAATAACTAATTTTGTTGCCTTAGATGATAAACTGAAGGATCCCTATGGCATGCCTCAATTGAGAATTTCAGTCGATTATGATGATAATGATCATAAAATGACGCAAGATTTTATTGAACAGTTTAGTGAAATGTTCACCAAAGCGGGCTTTACAAATCTTAAAATAAGAAATGTAAATCATCCTCCGGGCTTAGATATCCACGAAATGGGCGGTATAAGAATGGGAAAAGATCCGAAAACATCTCTGCTGAATAAATGGAACCAATTGCATGAATGCCAAAATGTTTTTGTGACTGACGGTGCTTGTATGACCTCCACCTCCACGCAAAATCCTTCCCTGACTTATATGGCTTTAAGTGCCAGAGCGGCGAATTATGCGGTTGAGGCTTTGAAAAAAAATATACTTTAAAAAAAATGCTATGCGTAAATTAACCCTTCAAATTATTTTATCTTTTTTGGTTTTATCCATTTTTGCTTCTTTGCCTGCTCAGGCTCAGAAAATGCCAAAATGGTTTAAAATTGGTGTTCAGGCTTATACCTATAGAAACCATATCGGTGAAAATCCTGACAAAATATTAGATTTAGTCAGAGATTTGGGTATCCAGGAAATGGAAGGCGGTGGTTCTAAAACGCTTTCCAATGCCGATTTTCTTAAAAAATGCCAGGATCGTGGTATTGCTGTAGTATCAACTGGTTGCGACTATAACGAGCTGAAGGATAATCCGGCCGCTGTCGTTACCCGCGCAAAGGAACTTGGCGTTAAAATGGTTATGTGTCCATGGATTCCTCATCAGAAAGGAAAATTTAACCTGCAGGATGCTAAAAATGCCGTTGACGTTTTTAACAAGGCTGGTAAGTTACTGAAGGAAAATGGGGTTACTCTTTGTTACCATAATCACGGATTTGAGTTTCAACCTTATATGGACGGAACTTTAATGGATTACCTGGTTCAAAAGACCGATCCCAAATTTGTTTCCTTTGAAATGGATATTTTCTGGACTATCCACGGTGGGGCCAGTCCCGCTTCCCTACTAAGGAAATATCCGAGTCGTTTCAAAATGATGCATTTAAAGGATATCAAAAAGGGAGTCACTGGTGATTTAACAGGCGGCTCAGGTCCTGAAAATGATGTAGTATTGGGAACAGGTCAGGCTGACTATGAAACCATTTTTAAATTGGCAAAGAAAAATGGCATCAAGCATTACTTTATTGAAGACGAAAGCGATAAAGAAATGGAAAATGTACCATTAAGTATTGCCTTCCTCAAGAAAATTATTCCGACGATAAAATAGTTTCATCCTCTATCCATTCCGTTGGAATGGGCTTAGTATGGCGGGCACCCAGGTGGCTTATAGCTTTAACTCTACCCACCAGGGTGTCTCCCTTTCTGGGCGACAGCATTAGTTTGTTCATAGCCGAATGAACGCTTTCCTGCGCTTTCGTAAGTTTATCGGCAATATCCTTTATGTCTTCAAGAAATAAAACGAATTTGTCCACCAAAAGACCACTCTGACGGGCAATTTCAGCGACATTTTTACTCTGCTTGTCTTGGTTCCAAATAAATGAGACCGTTCTTAGGGTAGCAAGTAGGGTAGAAGTGGTAACCAATACTATATTCCGCTCCAGGGCTTCCTGGAAAAGATTGGCATCAGAAAGTAAGGCCAGAGAGAAGGCAGGTTCAATAGGTATGAATAAAAGCACATAATCGGGACTCTTTAGCGTTTCCAGTTGCTGGTATTTTTTATCGCCCAGCTCTCTAATGTGCTTCCTGAGACTAAAAAGGTGTTCCTGTAATGCTTTTTCCTTTTCTTTAAGATCGTCAATTCGATGATATCGCTCAAAAGCTGTTAAGGAAACTTTCGCATCAATAATAAGATGTTTGCTGTCAGGCAGTAAAATGATAAAGTCCGGTCTTTGTTTCTTTCCCGTTTCGTTGGTTTTAGTTTCCTGTATGAGATAATGGATATTTTTTTCCAGTCCTGCCTGTTGCAGCAAGGTTTCTAATTGAGCTTCTCCCCAATCACCCTGAAACTTTGAATTACCTTTTAAAGCGCTAGTCAAATTTACCGCATCCTGGCTGATTTGTTGATTGAGCTGTTTTAAGGTATTAATTTCTACTTTAAGCGTATTTCTGTCGAGCGATTCCTCCTGAAATCTCTTTTGCATATTTTCTTCAAATTTGGCAATATGCTCTTTCAAAGGATTTATAAGACGGGTTAGATTTTCTTCATTTTGATGGGTAAATTTCTTACTTTTTTCCTCCAGAATAGCTTGTGAAAGTTGCTCAAATTCCAAGCGGGCCTTTGATTGAAGCGCTTGAATTTCTTTCGATTGCTCCAAAAGTCTTTTGTCCCATTCTATATTTTGCGCTTTTGTTGCCGACAACGTACTCGTTAATTCAAGGATTTGATATTGCTGAGCCGTTTCAACCGATTTAGCATTGTTTAACTGATGCACGATGCTCTCGTATTGAACTTTTGGTACGAAGTT
>JANQZX010000132.1:12153-15313 GCA_030728245.1 Saprospiraceae bacterium
TCGGCGGGAGAAAAACCCATACCTCTGGCAGCTGAAATCATGGAATCCATAAATAAAAACACATAAGCAGGCCCACTGCCTGAAATAGCCGTTGCAGCATCTATAAACTTTTCAGTCTCAACATAAACGGTCTTGCCAGTGGTGTTCAGTAAATTCTGTACAGTGATTAATTCTATTCTGGTTACCTCCTCCGATGAGGTAAAAGCGGTCATACCCCGACCAATTTGAGCCGGTAAATTAGGCATCGCCCGAATGACTTTGGATGTTCCCAGCCCTTCTTTAATCTGATCAATTTTAACACCGGCCATGATGGACAAAAATACCTGTTGATGGTGAACCTTGTCTTTAATGGAAGCAAACATGATTTTGGCATCTTGTGGTTTCACCGCTAAAATGACGATGTCGGCGAGAGGAACACATTCAGTGGCGTCACCGAAAACCGTTCCAATATCTTTTCTTGAAAGTTCTGCAGCTCTGTCCGTTGATTTCTCCAAAATCATCATGTCATCTTTAGACGCATTTTGGGTTCGAAGAAAACTTTGTGCGTAGGTTAAACCCATATTTCCACCACCAATGATAAGTATTTTCATGATTTTAATTTTATTAGGCAAAGTTATCCTAATTTTTTTTCAAAATCGTTGAACCTTTTTTTCTTTTTAGTTGTATATACAATTAATGAGTCAACAATGAATTTGGAACAAGAAATCAATCAGTCTGTTTTTAAGGATAATTTTCACAAAGCCCATGTGAATCTGCTATTTACAGCGGCCTGGTTAAATCATAAAGTAAACAGATTATTGAAGCCTTACGACATAAGTGGTCAGCAATTTAATATTCTCAGAATATTGAAGGGCATGGGATGTAAACCATCTTCATTAAAATTAATTACTTCCCGGATGTTAGATAAAACGTCTAACACCAGTCGTTTGGTGGATAAATTAATTGATAAAAATCTGGTTAACAGAACTTTCTGTCCAAATGACAGAAGGCAGGTTGAGATAAGAATAACTGATGAGGGTTTGCAATTATTGCATATTTGTAATGAAGTCATTGAGCATAATATTTACAGCACAATGAATAATCTCACTGAATTACAAGCCTCACATTTGAATGAATTACTGGAAATTGTTCGAAATGGGAATCATTTTTCTGAACAACCCAAAGATTAAATTGTTAAACTTTAAATAAACATCTTATGAAAAAATTCTCATTGTTTTTAGTTTTAGTAGCTGTGGCTTCTTTCTCTTTTGTTAAGCCACCAGTAAAAGTACCTGCTGATCTAGCAAGTAGTTATGTAAAATGGACAGGTTATAAAGTTACAGGAAAGCATTTCGGCAAAGTTATGTTGAAAAGCGGTGCGCTTGAGTTTGAAGGTGATAATTTGATTGGTGGTTCTTTTGAAATGGACATGACTTCAATCACAGTTGAAGACTTAACTGGTGAAGGAGCAAAGAAATTAGGTGGTCACTTAAAAAGTGATGACTTTTTTGGAGTTACTGCTCATCCTACATCAAAGTTTGTAATTACTAAGGTTGTTTCAAGAGGAACGCCAGGTGCTTACAAAATTGTTGGTAACTTGAATTTGAAGGCTGCAACTAAAGAATTAAGATTTAACGCAGACATTAAAACTGTGGAAGGAAAACAAACGGCTGTTGCAAAAATTACTTTAGATCGTTCTGAGTATGACATCAGATTTGGTTCAGGTTCTTTCTTTGAGAATCTTGGTGATAAGACTATCTATGACGAATTTGATTTAGAAATCAACTTAGTTTATAAGAAATAAGTTTTTAGGTTAATTGATATCATTGGGTTCGGTGCGTTTGTTCGCTCCGAACCCTTTTTTTTTGTGGTAAATGATTTTGCTTTTTTGGGTTTCTGGTTTAGGATGAATGATCGGATATTGGGAAATTTATCGGTATCATGGGCGGGCGAATTCAATTCGCCCCTACAGGAGTGGATGGTATTCTAACATTATACCCAATAGATATTAGATTTTTTACGATAGGTTTTATAGTTGAAATTTAACCCTAACTCTCGGTTTTGAATCAGGATTTACAGGATTTTGAGGATTGCAGAGAACGTCTTCGTTTTTGAGGTGATTTTTATTCGACGATCTATTTTTTTGAATAAACTACCAGGTGCATAGCACCGCCATCCTCAAAACACCTCACCATTGGGCAAATTAACATTTTCGTTTAGCATTATATTTAATGTCAAGAAAATAATTTATATGTGGATTTCTAGCTAAATTTTCTCTTTAATTGAGTATTCCAGAGTAAAGTGGTTCTTCGTCAATTTTGGTGAATACATTAATTTTATAAGGCTCATGTTCTAAATAAATCATATCCATTTCAATGAAGATTCCTGTTAAAATTAGCCGGTTCTTGATCATTCCTATTTTTATAATTAAAACCAAATAAGAAATTTTCACCAAAATTGACGTAGAACCCAGTTTGACCTGAATATTCAAAATACAATTGTAGAAGTTGCAAATAGTTTTAATTGGCAATATATTGTTCCTATTTTAAGGGACAAAATTCCTTCCAATATTGATAATAGCGAATTTGAGATATTATCATTGTCTCAGGATGATAAATTATTTAAGCTGTAAAAACTTTTCGCAATAGTATGATGAAATTGTAAAATTACACTATTGTCCCTGGTTTAACCCCTTAATTCTATAACTTTTTATTACCTTGTTCACAAAACTAAAGTACCACATAATCTAAAGTATCAAAAAGTTTATTCATAATGGTATTTATTTTTTTCCTTAACGAGATAATTTACTTTTGTATATCCATTTACCCCAATTACCGTTGAGTAAGCATTTCACAATATTGGGCTCATTTTAGGATCTTAAAATTTCGTCCGAAAAAAGTAGCAAAACACTATGCACAATACCTAATTGTACTTTCGGGGAATCAATTAACTTTACACAAATGATTTTTATTGTTGTAAACATAGAGTATATTAGATTATTGTTCAAAATGCATGAACCCCTGCATGCTAAACGTTACAAGCAATTATGACCGAAAAGATCCTGGTACATGTCATTGAAGGTGCAGAATCCTGGGTACCAATTGATGCTCAGGAGATAAGTACTTATCAGTATATGATTCTTAATGATATTGAATATGAGGACATTGATATAGGAACATTC
>JANQZX010000133.1 GCA_030728245.1 Saprospiraceae bacterium
TGTCGCATCAGGCGTCCCATGTTGTACCAGTTGTAATCCATGCCTGTTCCGTCCATAGCGGAATCATCTTTAAGGGTATCGGGCGTTTCCTTAAGCTTTGCCTGGTCACTGGCAATGACCTGATAGGGTTTTATGCCCCTGCCTCCGTAGGTGATGGTCCCTTGCGCGAACAAGCCTAAGGAAAGGAGATTAAAACAAATAAAAACATAGAATGACTGCTTCATATTTTATATCTCTATAAGTGGAACAATAGAATGTATGGTAAACTATTCCAAAGATATTTGGAACATTTTACAAATCATATACTCATAAATGAGTATTTTTCGATCTTTTACTTCGAAAATCTGGCTTTATATGTTCTGGAGAATGGAACGAGGATGCCGTTTGTCATAGATATCTTATTAGATTCTATGGTGACTATAAACTCTTTGTTTACAATAAAACTTTTATGAACTTGTATGAAGTTTTCATTGGTAATCTTTTCTAAAAACTCTTTTATAGTTTGTCTTTCCATCACCTTTCTATTCTTAAAATGATACGTTAGATTATGATCCAAAGATTCGATAAAAATAACCTCCGACAGATTAATAACCGTTTTATCTTTCAACACGTAAGAATATTGTGATAATCCTTCTTCCTTATTTGTAAGAAATACGTCATTTAGCCTTTTTTGGGACATAATTTGTTTTAACTGTTCCCTCCATTGATTTTCATTTTCTGTGAATTGATCTCTTTCAGCTATTAGATTTTTTCTCTCTTTTTGAATTTTATTTAAATAAAAAATCATCCCAATAGACATAACAGCAACCTCTTGAAAATTAGCTATAAATATGGGGTTAAAGCGAAATAGCGTTTTTTCTACCAGGCCAAATTCAGTTAATACATTAAAAATCAATACTAATATATTGCCGGAAAATGCGCACAAAAATAAAATAGTCCTGTACTTCAATCTGGCCCATACCCAAAAAATAATTACAAGAGACCATATAACAGAAGCAATAAGATTTATATATAAAATACTTACTACAAGAATGGCGTACTTTTGTAAAGTGCCCATAAAAACAATCCCTAAAAAGGTCAATATAATAAAAACAGAATTTATTACATTCCCATAGATGCCAATTAATGGAAATGCCCTGTTCACATCAAAATAATACCGGGTAAAAGACACGTAAGAAAACCCAAATAGGGGTAATATTAAAAATCTTAATGCATCATTTATCCAAATATTATTTGGATAAATAAAAGCAAATGAAAAACCAGAGGTTATAAAATTATAGCACAACACAACAAAAACAAATAAACTATAATATTTAAACAATTGATTATTTATTAATTTTGAAGCAATTGCACTTAAAATAAAAAAGAAAACAAAAGAACCCATAAATGCATACCAGAGTAACATTTCTCTGGTACTATAGTATTCAAAGCTATCTTTTTCCCACAAATAAAGAGGAAAATTAGCGGATCCACCTTGTTTATCAATTTTTAATAAATATTCTCCGTTCTCAGCTCCAGCTGTTAATGGAAACAATAACTTAGGATGAATAATAGGACGTTTTGTAAATGGAATCTTATCCCCAATTTCAGCGATTAATATTGTCTTTCCTTCCTTAATCAAATATAAAGCAGCGGAATCAATGTGAGGACTATTTAATTCAATGATATGACTTTGACTTTCATTAATTATATCTGATATGTTGAAAGTTACCCAGAAGTAATCTGTAGTTAGTCCGTGGGAAACCTTACTATTAATTTGCTTTATATTTTTTTTACGTATTGCCAGGAGAACCTCCTCCGAACTCATTTTGGCAGGAGTAACAAAAACGGATGTTTTATCATTTATATTGACGCCATACTGAAAATCTCCCTGTGCTAACAAGGATAAAAAACTACAACTAATTAAAAAAATAGTACTAAAAAATTTCATTTGCACCTAAGTAAATCGAGACTATATAAATCTAAAAACCCTATATATATTAAGACTAAGCTATCAAAAAATCAAATTGCAATATAACTACAGTTTTACTATTTTTTTGATGTTTTTAAATATAAATTAAAAGGTATTAATAGAAATAAAAACCCAATAATAAAGGCATGTTTCCACCTCTTTTTACCCTTAAATTCCAAAGGAAGCACCGGTGTATCTATTAGATGTATAAAGGACGACTTTCTTAATTGCTGATAAACAGCAATATCAAGTATTTCTTCATTTATTTTTAACTTTAATTGAGCCTCTTCTATGTTCTTTTCCAGCTTTTCCAAAAGGAACTGATCTTCAAAAAAAACCAGGTTTCTTGATCGATTTTTTTTAGCGTACCATATCATCTGAGCATTTTTTATTTCATTGTTGATATTTACCCGTTGCCTGCGAAGTGTTGTTATATACCTTTCAAGCTCCTTAGATTTTTCGGTTTCATAAAATTTCAATAAACTTTCTAATAGCTTTTCGGGAAAATAATAACAAAAAAGTGGTTGGTCATGATGCATTTCAATAAAGTACATGGAACCCATTTCTTCTAATTTACCAACGAGCAGATGACTTTTTTTTAATTTTTTAATAGTCATATTTGTTAGGCTATCTTTTGAGTTTGCCGACAAAGGAATCAAATTTTCCATCCCTAAAAGAAATAACAAGTTCCTTCCCTTCAATGCAATAATTGGGCTAAGAAGCGCCTCTTTTATGATCTTATCCGATTGAAGAATAATTCGAAGATTATCGCCATTTAAAAGTTTTGAGGAAGGGTTTCCCGTCGTATTCACCCCAGAATAATGCAAAAGATGCTCCTCTTCCGTATTAACTGCTGGTCTGTCAATAACAAAAGTAAGCCGGGATAAATATTGTACCTTTTTCAGAAAATGGGCATAGGAAAATCCTACAGCCCCCCCAATGACAAAAAACAATAAAAATGTAAACTTATTTTTTAATATCTGATTATACCAGCTCACCAATACATCTAACAAATAATCAATGGTAATGGTATTGGTAGGCTTCATTGTTATATTTTCGCCTTTTGGGGTGTCAACTATTGCTTTCATCTGTTCAGATATACCAAAAACAGAGAAAGAGTAGTCGTTATGCCTAATATTCTATCTGTTATTTTACCCCAATCGATTTGGTTTCTTTCCCGGCTATCTGGTCTGTTTTCTGCTGACACTTTAATGATATCACCTGACATTACCTTTAACTCGTTCTTTGACAAATCCTTTAAGGATGCAGATATCAACTCTCCAGACAATCTTGCAATAGTAACTGTCCCATTGATTTTCGACCTAAGGATTGGGCCACCATATTGATCCAAATACCATTTGACCCCATAATTACCTTTAAATGCTACCGGAATAAACTGCATGGAGGAATCCATTCCAAATTGTTTGTAATCAGGCACTTTTAAAAAAACGATATTGTTTGTTTCCTCTATATATACTGAATCATTGTGCTGCAAAATAGGGTCATAATTTACGTTATGGGGAAAATTAAGGGCTGATTGAAGATTAAATGGTTGTTCAAAACGCCCCTTTATATTTCTTATCAGTTTGCCATGCAAAATGGTTGAATGTACGGTAAGACCGCCTGCATCCAATATCAAATCAGACAGAAAATAAGGTTGTTTGTCTGAAAAATGGTTCCCATACCGTTGTATATTTCCGGATAAGAAAACGGTTTTTGTAGCTGCGAGATTTTTCTTACTTCTTACCATTATCTTATCTCCAGGCATTAATTTGAAGATACTTGTTTCATCTTTAAATGAAAATGAATCAGATAATGATATAATTATTCTGGTAAGTGTAGGTATATCTTCCTTATAAATAGTCCGAAAAACCTCAACGTTACTGATATCGGCACCATCAGTTATTCCACCAGAAAGCCGGAACATATCCTGAAGTTTCAGGGAAGAGTCAAATGCAAATTCTTGTGGAAATTTCACGGCACCAAACAGACCAATTTGCGTTGGAAAATGCAGGTAAGTCTTATCTGGTACAAATAATTTATCTCCCGTTTCAAGCCATACATCCTTAACTGACAATGGATTATCAAGCATTGAAATGATATCCAAAGTCAGGTAAATGGTCTGTTGTGGTGTATTCGGATTCGTTCGGAAAATATATGCCTTATCAGACGCACCGGAGGCTAAGCCACCTGCCAGAAAAATAGCCTCAGAAACATGAAGCTGCTTCCCGGGAGGAAATGACCTGACAAATGGTGCCTTTACATTCCCTGCTACCTCAATAGTAAACTCCTCTTTAAATTTTGATTTAAAATCGATGATAATTTCATCCCCAGCCATTAATTCAACATCAACAAACCCCTCAGACGCCTTGAGAGACATTTTTTTAATACCCAAAGCCCCGTTATCATCCTTCCTGAGGAGTGTAAACTGATCTTTTGATGCACCCTCCGATAATATAGCTTTTTTAAACAAACTATGGATTGACTCGCTACTATCCAAACCATATAAACCAGGAAAAAGGACTGCCCCACTTATTTTAACCCTATTTTGAGATAGCTCATTAATCTCTTTGAACACCAGAGAATCTCCTGGTTGAAAGGTAAAACAAGATTTCCCCGCTAAATACGGTGGCAGATAAATATCTATTTGTAATTTTACATTTTCTGTATATCTGAACAGCTTAGCATATTGAACATTTGCCGACGCTAATAATCCGCCGCCAAAATGAATCATATCACTTAAACATTCACCATCGAGCACTTCATATTTGAGCGGACGATGGATGGCTCCCGTCAAAGAAACGACCGTTTTTGAAACAGGCAGATGAACAATATCAAGATCATGAAGCTGCAGGGGAATTTCTCCATTTGGATAAGAACTAAAGGCATAGACATCGAAATTACTGGCTTTACCCTGTTGTATCATTTTGATATTCCTGATAGAGGCTCTATTTGTCGGACCACCCGCCGCCGCAATAGCTTGAAATATATTAGACATGGCAGGAAGTTCGTAAAAACCCTCCTCCTGCACATTGCCTAAAACGTACACCCTTATTTTGCCGGAAGGAACCATAGAAACTATAAATTGTCCGGAAGAAAAGGTATAAAAACGAGAAAAATGCGTGGATAATACCTTCTTTGCCTGCAAAAAGGTCAGTCCGGCGAGAAAAATGCCAGGCATTTGATCGGGTGAAATAAATCCCTTTTCATCGATAGAAAATACAAAATTAGCTTGAGAACGACCTATTATCTGGATAGATATTTTATCATTGAGTGCCAATCGGTAGTCCGCTGAGGGCAGGTTGTAGGAAGAAAGCGGATTTGGTAAATTATTTTCTTTAAACAGGTGGAATCCAAACAATGGCAACTGCCCGGACTGCGGAAGAACTAATGAATCTCTCCAAACGGCAGCGTTTAAACAAGAAGATATTATACCGGACAGGAAAAGAAAGAAAAAGAGCCTGATTTTGACCCTATAGAGGGAGTTATTCATGCAAAGCATTGAATTGTTCCCCTAATGATAATAAAGCAATATAACGTTAAATTATTAGAATATCAAATAAACAGGCATTTATAAAAATATAGATTTCATTTAACTATAAACGACTTAAAACAAACTACCTGAATAACAAAGATTATATACCATTGCTATTCAGGTAGTTATAATTATTATTTTGACACAAAGCCCTTAAAATATAAACGTACTTCTCATTAAGCGACTAAAAAAGCAGCGCCAAAAACACCCGCGCTATCACCCAATTTAGGAGGAACGATGATAGTGTCCAATCTTGGATTAAAAACGTGCTCCTTAATAGATTCGATACCCTCCGTGTAGAGAAGATCTATATTCGCTAAACCACCTCCAAGGACAATAACATCGGGATCGAGGATATTAATTAGGTTCGCAATACCCTTTCCAAAGAAGTAAATGAGTCTTTTCACTGTTTGAGTAGCTGCCTGATCAGAACCATCCTTATATTTTTTAATAATATCGTTGAGGTGCATATCCTGACCGGTCAATCCTTTGTAATATCTTTCCAAAGCGGGTCCGGAAATAAGGGTTTCTACGCAACCTGTTTTTCCACAATAACAAACACCGCCCGATTCATCTAAAAAACTGTGTCCCCATTCACCGCCAATACCCTGACGACCATTCCAAACGCTACCATTCAGAACCAGACCACCGCCAACGCCGGTACCCATAATGACACCAAAGACCATTTTTGCATCGGGCATGACTTCTTGAACAACGCCCATGCGAGCTTCAGCAATGGCAAAACAATTGGCATCATTAGCCATTTCAAATGAAATACCCAACGCTTTTTCAAGATCACGTTTGAACGGCATACCATTTATAGCTGTAGTATTACTGTTTTTATGGGTCTGTGTGATAGGATCGAGGGCACCCGGCGTGCCCAAACCGATACGTGTAGGAGTTAAGCCCGTTGCTTCCTTCAAATTATTTACCAAAAGACCAATTTGACCTATAATATGATCATACCCTTTTGTTTTTTCAGTGGGTACGCGCATTCTGGCAATGATATTATTGGGTTCATCCTTACTTTTTAAAATGACCCCTTCGATTTTAGTACCTCCTAAATCAAATCCCCATATTGGCTCCATAGTTCCCTTTTTAACTTTACAAATAATAAACAATAATAAATAAAAAAACGGTAGTAGTTTATACTTCCTTTGGAAATTAAGGTAAAATCCTAATTTTACATTACTAAATAATTTGCACTTGCATAAATACCATCATAAAATGCTAAAATACGAAATCGTTACTGATTTTTCCTCCTGTTCTGACTGGATTATTGGCGTAAAGGGAAAAACGGATTTAAATCTTCTGAAAAATCTAACGCTGGATATTCCTTTCATTTCCGACAAAGATTTTTCAGGAGAGGCGGGAAAAGAGTTTGTAGTGAATGTGAATAACAAACGATTTTTATTTCTCGGCCTGGGTGAAGACCTCCGTTTCTCTACTGTTCAGAAAATATTTCGCCAGTTTACCTTTCAAAATAAAGATAGGTTCAACGAAAAAACAGGCATTATTTTCTTGTTAACAGATATTTCATCTACCCCCTTGTCACGCCTTTGCGAAGCTGCATGGCAGGGTATTCAAACTGGAATAAACAATATTGGCTCCTGGAAAACAATAAAAAAAGCTTCTTCCGCCTGGGAGAATGCAAACGCATGTATTTACTTTTATTCAGGAGAAGCCATGCAGGAGGAAATAAAAATTTCCCTGCATAAAGGAAATATTATCACTAATGCAAGAAATACGATCTGTCGATTAATAAACACGCCTGGAAATTATTTAAATCCCTCTGATTTTGCATCAGTAATTGAGGAAATAGGAAAAGATGCAGGATTTAAGGTTCAGATATTCAATGCGCGGGAGCTTCAAAAAAAAGGACTACACGCGCTACTCGCTGTGGGACAAGGAAGTAAATCGCCTGCCATTCTGGCTCAATTGAGTTATGACGGAGGGCAAAAGGATCAAAAACATATAGGTTTAGTAGGTAAAGGAGTAACTTTTGACACTGGAGGCATATCTATAAAGTCCTCCACCAATATGCACTACATGAAAAGTGACATGAGCGGTGCAGCGGCCATTCTTGGTACATTTCAAGCCGTAGCCAAACTGCGATTACCCATTAAACTTACCGGATTCTTACCCATTGCCGAAAATGCAATAGGTTCTCAGGCCATAAGACCTGGCGACATTCTATCGTCTTATAACGGAAAAACCATTGAAGTCATTGACACGGACGCCGAAGGCAGATTGATACTTGCCGATGCGCTCTCTTACCTGGTCAGAAATTTTAATCCTGATATGGTGGTAAACATGGCCACGCTAACAGGCAGTATTGTCGGAACTTTGGGTAATCATGCCGCTGGTTTATTCTCTAATAATGACGAATTAGCACAACAATTAATAGCAGCGGGAAATGAATCTGGAGAAAACCTTTGGAGAATGCCTTTGTTCGATGCCATCAAGGATGATTTAAAATCAGATGTAGCCGACCTTCGTAATTACAGCGGATTACCCACCACAGGGGCTATTTCAGCCGCTAAATTTTTAGAAGAATTTATTGACAATCACCCAGTTTGGGCTCATATAGATATCGCTGGCGTAGCCTTTGATAAAACAGAAACGACACAGCTTAAGGCTGCCACAGGTTATGGTGTACGACTTTTAACAGAATGGATATCAAACTTGTGATATTAATCACTGTTATTCTATTTCCTCCCCCGTAATTTTGCATTGAATAAAAAATTAACACTATGTTTTTTCAACATATTTACGACAAAACACTTGCTCAGGCAAGTTACTTACTTGGCTGCCAGAAAACAGGCGAAGCTATCGTCATTGATGCAAAACGCGATGTAGATACTTATATCGACATAGCCAAACAGAACAATTTGCGCATCACCCATATAACGGAAACTCATATCCATGCCGATTTCCTCTCTGGTTCACGCGAATTAGCTGCTCTTACGGATGCGGAGATGTATTTATCAGACGAGGGCGGTCCCGATTGGCAATATAAATTTAGTCATACCGGCTTACGTCATGGAGATGTCATAAAAGTTGGCAATTTATCTCTTAAAGTTCTCCACACTCCGGGCCATACTCCAGAAAGCATCACTTTTTTGCTCACTGATCATCCTGCCAGTAATGAACCTGTGATGATGTTTACCGGTGATTTTGTGTTTGTAGGTGACATAGGTCGTCCCGATTTATTGGAAAAAGCGGCAGGAATGAAAGGGACGCAAGAAATTGGAGCCGATCAAATGTATCATTCTATCCAGCAATTTCAGGCACTGCCTGACTTTATTCAAGTTTGGCCAGGACATGGCGCCGGGTCTGCTTGCGGCAAAGCATTGGGTGCTGTGCCCAGTACAACGGTCGGTTACGAAAAAATACGCAATTGGGCGCTCCAATACGGAGAAGATAAAACCGGATTTGTAGGCTATCTGCTTAGTGATCAACCTGAGCCTCCAAAGTATTTTGCGGAGATGAAAATGAGGAATAAGGAACCCAGAAATTTGTTGACTCAAGTACCCAAACATCAAAAATTAAGTCCTGAAGCTGTTTTGGATGCACTTAATAATGAGGTAACCGTCATCGATACCCGCCATAAATCACTTTATGAAAAAGGATCTATACCCGGTACTATAAACATTCAGCATAATAATTCACTGGCAACCTGGGCCGGTTGGTTCCTAACTTACGATAAACCTTTCATTATTATTGCCGAGGATAATAATATGGAAGAAATAACCCGGAAACTTATGCGCATAGGGTTAGATCAAATCATGGGTTATATAGATAATGTCAGCTGGTATGAGGCATTGGGCCATAAACTTCAGGTAACTTCCATTATAGACGCTGATTTTGTTGAAAATGCAGTTAAAAATAATGAAATGGAATTATTTGATATTCGTGGAACTTCAGAATTCCAGGACGGACATATTCCTGGGGCAAAACATCTTTTTCTAGGTACTTTAACTGAAAATACAGCAAAATTACCAAAGGACAAACCGTTTATTATTCAATGTCAGGCTGGTGACAGAACGGCTATTGGAACTTCCCTCCTATTGTCATTAGGTTATACAAATGTTCTGAATTATTCTGGTGGATTTGCCGATTGGAAATCAAAAGGAAAGGACATAGCAAAAGATTAAAAAGACCATTTTCTTCGTTAACCCTACATATAACTTTTATCAATGATGAGATATTTAGGGTTAACGCTTTTTATTTTTATACACCTTCACATTGAAGCCCAGTCCTTTCGAACGCTTTCTCAGACAAAGCCAGGTATTCGGAAAGATTACGAAAAGGCTAAATTGGAAGCACAAAAGGAAAATACCAATGCCAGTATTATTCTTTTATTAAAGTGCCTTGAAAAAGATCCCATTTTGGTAGAAGCCTGGACATTACTGGGGAATGCATATCATGATATCGGCGAGTATAAAAAATCTCTGGATGCCTTTACAAAGTTATCCCTTATACACCCAAATCATGACATCAGGACGAACTATGCTTTTGGACTAACTGCTTATAAATATGGAGATTATTCCCTGGCAGTTGAAAAACTGACCTTATATACGACCTCAAATAAAATAAAGGGACAGCCGCTTGAGCAAGCCAGTAAATTATTGGAAAATGCGATTTTCGCCCGTGACGCAGTGCAAAATCCTGTATTATTCACCCCCACGCCTTTGAATTCTTTTATTAATACAGATGAACCAGAATATCTGCCATCCTTTTCTGCCGACGATAAAACCTTGCTATTTACCCGCGTAGTAAATGGGCAGGAAGATATTTTTTATACACAAAGAGATTCATTGTCAGGCGATTGGGGCAAATCAATTGCCTTAACCCAATTAAATACGCCTTTTAATGAGGGAGCACACACCTTATCGGCTGACGGTTCAACGTTGATATTTACCCAATGTGAAAATAAAAATGGACTGGGTAGTTGCGACCTTTACATTTCATACAAAAAAGGAGAACAATGGACAGCGCCTAAAAATGTAGGGGCACCTGTAAACACTATGTATTGGGAATCAATGCCTTCCCTTTCTGCTTCCGGCGATAAATTATTTTTTTCTTCCAAACGTCCCGGAGGTTTTGGTGGTACGGATATATGGATAAGCCGACTTATTTCAGCCGATAAATGGTCTGTCCCTGAAAATGCAGGACCGAACATAAACACCCCGGGAGATGATCAGGCGCCCTTTCTTCATATAGATGGGCAAAGCTTATATTTCATGTCCAATGGACATAAAGGGATGGGCGGATTTGATATTTATCTTTCCAGAAAAGATAGTACACAGAAGTGGGGAAAACCTATTCACCTGGGTTACCCCATAAACACCATTGCCGATGAAGGCGCGCTTTGTATCAATAGAACGGGGGAAACAGCCTATTTTTCCAGTTCTAAACGGGATACACCTGGAAAAGGCATGACCAGTAAAACAAATATTGATATCTTCAGTTTTCCTCTTTATCCGGACATCAGACCTATTCCCGTTACCTTTGTCACTGGGAAAATATTTGCCAATGATAGTAACCAACCTCTTCCGGCACAACTTGAAATAAGTGTAACTGAAACCGAAGCCATTATTTTTAAGGCAAAAATAGACTCCACAGGAAAATTCTTTATTTGTTTACCGAGCGGTCAAAATTATTCTCTGTCGGCCTCCTACCCCGGATATACCCTTTACAGCAATTATTTTACGCTACTCGACGCTCATTCTGCTTTAGAACCCTATTATTTGACTATTTTACTGCAAAAAATAAATAAGCCAGCCACTGCCATTTCAACGGAAAAAATGGTAGAGGAAGGAGATCCAATTGTATTAAAAAATGTATTTTTTGAAACGGGATCAGCACAACTAAATCCAAATTCGCTCCATGAATTAAATCTGTTAAGTCAGTGGCTAGCAGAAAACTCAACAATTTTCATACAAATTAATGGGCACACAGACTATATAGGGGAAGAAGAAATGAATGTGCAACTGAGTACTCAAAGAGCAAAAACGGTATATGAATACTTAATACAATCAGGAATAGGCAGGGAGCGTCTTCGATATAAAGGCTATGGTTCGTCGAAACCCGTTGCCGACAATGCAACGGAAAAAGGGAGAAAAGAAAACAGGCGTACAGAATTCATCTTGTTGAAATAAATTCTGTACGACAGTAATTTCAGGGAAATGTCAAAATACAGGCAAAGAAATTATTTGACGATGAGTTGATCTCTACCTGGACCTACGGAAACCATGGTAATAGGCACATTAAGTTCTTTTTCAAGTTTCAACAAATAATCAGTTGCCTCCTTAGGCAAATTATTCCAATCGGTTACTTCATCTAAGGGTACATTCCAACCTGGAATATTTTCATAAGAAACAGAAAAAGTATCATCACTTATATCAAAGGGAAGATTTTGAGAGAGGGAACCATCTTCTGATGTATAGGCAGAACCCATAGCAAAATCAGAAAAAGCGGAAAGAACGTCCATTTTAGTTACAATCAGCTGAGTAACCCCATTTAACATGATGGCATATTTCAACTGAGGCACATCGAGCCAACCACATCGCCTGGGTCTTCCTGTAGTTGCACCAAATTCTCCGCCTTCAGCCCTTAATTTTTCTCCTGTTTCATTATGTAGTTCTGTTGGAAAAGGGCCCGATCCAACCCGGGTACAATAGGCTTTGGTAATACCATAAACCTCCTTTATTTTTTGCGGAGAAACGCCCAATCCAGTACAAACGCCCGCGGTAATCGTATTGGACGAAGTAACGAAGGGATAAGTTCCAAAATCAATATCTAACATAGTACCTTGAGCCCCTTCAGCTAATATTCTTTTACCCTCAGCCAAGGCATCGGCTATAAAATATTCGCAATCAACAAATTGCAATTTTTTAACCTCATTAATTGCCTCCATCCATTTTTGTTCTTCACCTTCGATATCAAAAGGAAGATCAGGAAATTGTGCTAATAATTTTAGGTGTTTCTGCTTTAGCGAATAGTATCTGGCATGAAAATCAGGCGACAGAATATCACCAATTCTAAGACCATTCCGCCCTGTTTTATCCATATATGCCGGACCAATACCCCTTAGGGTTGAACCAATTTTTTCCTTCCCTTTAGCTAATTCCGATGCTGCGTCGAGCATACGATGAGTGGGTAATATAAGGTGAGCTTTCTTCGCAACAAAAAGTCTGTTTTCGAAAGTAACACCCACGGCGGTAAGTTCATTCAATTCTCTAACAAAAGTAATTGGGTCTATAACTACCCCATTACCGATAAGGTTTTGCAGATTTTCCCTGAAGATACCGGAAGGAATAGTATGAAGGACAAATTTTTTCCCTTCAAATTTAAGCGTATGGCCAGCATTAGGTCCACCTTGAAACCGGGCTACCATTTGATATTTTGGTGCCAAATAATCTACTATTTTACCTTTACCTTCATCGCCCCATTGCAATCCCAATAAAACATCAATTTCCATACGCGCAAAAATATATTTTTAAGAATCAACTTTTCGAAACAAATTTAAAATAATATCCAGCAGAATTTCTCTAAAAACGATGAAACTGAACTATTAATTTATTTGCAACCCATATTTAAGGCTTAGGACTCCTTAAACCAGCCAGCATAGGTAACATAATTATTGGCAATTCTGGAAACCGTCTGGGAAAATTGTTCCTCACTTAAGGGCTTTATCTTTCTGGCGGGAATCCCTGCATAAATATACCCTGATTCCAGCACCATATTTTCCAAAACAATAGCTCCGGCGGCGATAAGGACATTATCTTCCACCACCGCGTGATCCATAATTATGGCGCCCATACCCACTAAAATATTATTTTTCAGGGTACATCCATGCACGATAGCCCTGTGACCGATACTCACATTGTCACCAATGGTGGTTGCGGCCTTATTCCATGTACAATGGATAATGGCACCATCCTGCACATTGACCCGATGGCCTATTCGAATGGCATTTACGTCACCGCGAATCACTGCCTGAAACCAAACGCTGCAATCATCGCCCATGATGACATCTCCGATAATGGTTGCATTTTCAGCCAAATAGATGTTTTGCCCAAAAATAGGCGTATTCCCGTTTACCGACTTGATTAATGACATATTCAACTTTTTAAAGAATCTGTTAAAAGAATGGCAATACCCACCAAGATACCTTTGTCAAAACTACAAAGATTTCCCAATGGTTGATGAAAAGCTTTTAAGTAAATATGATATTCCTACGCCACGTTACACGAGCTACCCTACTGTTCCTTATTGGCAGACGGAGCCGATTTTAGAAAATGTATGGAGGAAAAGGCTATTGGATTCCATTTTAAAAAGTCCTTCATTAAGTTTATATATACACCTTCCCTTTTGCGAAATGCTATGCACTTATTGCGGTTGCAATAAACGCATAACGAGAAATCATGGCGTTGAAAAGCCCTATTTGGCAACTTTACTCAAGGAGTGGCAATTATATCGAAAGGAATTTCCTTCCTCTCCGATGGTACAGGAATTACATTTGGGTGGCGGAACCCCTACTTTTTTCAGTCCTGAAAATTTAGTTGATTTCATGGGAAAATTGATATCAGATATTGATGTTCCCGCCGATGCAGATTTTAGTTTCGAAGCACATCCATCCTCCACTACCACCGATCATGTTGAACAACTGGGGAAAATTGGATTCAATAGGATAAGCCTGGGCATTCAGGATTTTTCCATGGATATTTTGAACCGAATCAATCGGTTTCAGACCTTGGAACAAATTGAAAATATCACTTATTCAGCCAGAATAAATCATTATACCTCCGTTAATTACGACTTAATCTATGGTCTCCCCGGTCAGACCATTGAACATATTAGTCAAAATATGGCTCATGTTGAAAGATTAAAACCCGATAGAATTGCCTTTTATAGTTACGCACATGTGCCTTGGGTTAAGCCTGGCCAAAGAGCTTATTCTGAGAAGGATTTACCGATTGGAATGGAAAAACAGCAACTTTTTGAGGAAGGCAAAAAATTATTATTGGAAATAGGCTATCTACCCATCGGAATGGATCATTTTGCCCTGGCAACTGATGATTTGTTCAAGGCCTTTTCCAACAAAGATCTTCATCGTAACTTCATGGGATATACCCCTAAGGATACCGCTATTTTATTGGGATTGGGTGTTTCCGCTATCAGCAGTAATGAAAACACCTATATTCAAAACTACAGAGATTTGGAAACATACCAAAACAAAGTAGAAAATGGTCATTTACCCATTGAAAAAGGACACTTAATACAAGTGGAAGAACAAGAAACAGGAAGGCAGATAAGAAATATACTTTGTCAATACGAAACGAGCTGGGCCCCTACTTTTTTAAACAGTGCATCTGGACTTCAAATAAAATCTGACTTAATTGATTTAGAAAATGACGGCCTGATCAGGCAAAAGGAAAATGGTCTAGAAGTTACCCATACAGGCAAATCATACCTTCGGAATATCTGTTTAATTTTTGACGATAAATACCGTGCGAAAAAACCGGTGAATCCTCTGTTTAGCAAATCCATTTAGGTGACAAAAATCATCCTTTTTGATGGAGAAAAGTCTGTCAAAAAATGTTTAAATACTACCATTTTTGTACCATTAAATGGATTGTTTTATACTAAAAACAGCCATTTCAATCGATTTGGGAGTGAAATTAACATTAACCTATTTAAACATAACTACCATGAAAAATACATTTCCGGTTATACTGGCAGCATTAGATTTAAGTCCACAGGATAAGCAGATCCTAAAGGTTTTAAAAACGATAGGTGAATTATCTGCCACAGAAAAAGCCTATTTATTTCATATTTCACCTGATTTTTCAGTGCCGGAAAATTTAGAGACTACTTATCATAATTTATTTAATGCTTCATTGCCTATAGATGAACGCATGCGGGAAGATATATTAAAACAGGTAGAAGAAACCTGGGAAAATTACCCATCATTTGCCTATTTTGTTGAAATAAGAGAAGGCAAACCTTATCAAAAGTTACTACACTGGTTGAATATAAAAGAGGCTGATTTATTGGTTATTGGACAAAAAAAGCAACCAGGAAAAAGTGGTTTGACGGCAAAACGAGTAGCCAGGACGACACCCACGAGCGTCTTAATTGTACCTGAAAAAGAAAGAACTTTCAAGTGGATATTAGTTCCAATGGATTTTTCAGAACATTCAAAAAAGGCATTAAGTATGGCCATTGCCATGCAAGCGAAAAAACCCGATATCTCTATTACTGCCTTGCATATTGTCGAACAACCTCCGGCTGACTTTTATAATCAGGCTCTGGTAGATTCAACCTTCAGGGAGGCTTTGAGAAATGCAGCGAACAAATCATTTGAAAAATTATTTGCCACCATTCCCGGAGCCGAGAAAATAAGACTGGAATTAATTGATAATCATTATCATAATCCAGGCATTCACATTCAGGAATTTGCAAAAAATGGAGAATACGATCTCATATTAATGGGTGCGCAAGGGCACTCTATGTTGAAATCTATGCTTTTTGGCAGCGTTACAGAAGCCATCGTTGATAAAAATGAAGATCAACTTGTTCTTATTTTAAGATAGCCAAATATACAAATATAAGATGTAATAAAAATTCGTTCACCTCGTTAGGAGTAAAATCCTTTCGAGGTGATTTTTTTGTTATTAACACACATAAAAAAAATGGAGCACCGAAAGATGCTCCACGAATTCCCTAAAATCACCCGAATTAAATGAATGATACAAATTTATACTCTTTACTGCCTTTAAGTATTGATATTTGTCAATAACACAAAGCAATATTTATCAATCTTTTTATCTTTATTAAAAAAGGACAATGGAATTAACATTCAATTCAATTGTATTTGAGCATAACACGGGTTTACACCCTGAAAATGCCATGCGATTGAGCGCTTTCAGGCACTTGCACCAAAATGAATTGATAGATGGTGAAAAATATCTAAGTCTGGTACATAGCATGGACCATATCCAAAAAATTCGAGATAACTCAAAAGACTTTTATCAGATTGATGACGACACCTTCCTTTCCAATCAAAGCTATGCGGTTGCCTGTTATTCTGTGGGTGCAGCTGTTCAGGCTGCGGAAACGGGGAATTTTGCTTTAATACGTCCACCAGGTCATCATTCATATAGAGATAAAGCCAGTGGATTTTGCCTGTTCAACAACGTTGCTATTGCCAGTGAACATAAGGTCAGAGAAGGAAAACGAGTATTAATCATTGATTTTGATGGGCATTATGGCGATGGCACCGCAGACATCTTTTACGATACGGACAAAGTCCTCTATTTTTCCATTCATCAGCATCCAGCTTTTCCGGGAACGGGTGATTTGCACCTCATTGGAGAGGGAAAAGGGAAGGGATTCAACATGAATATGGGCGTACCTCCAAACTCAGGAGACGACATTTTCTTAGATGCTTTTTCTCATTTTTTACCCATTTTCAAGTCTTTTAATCCGGACGTAGTAGCCATTTCTGCAGGTTTTGATGGGGCCGAAGAAGATCCGCTTTTGCAGTTAAATTTATCTCCTAATGCATTTTATCAAATTGGTAAAATGATTGCCGCCTCCTTTTCTAATACTTTTGCCGTGTTGGAAGGTGGGTACCATCCCGGAGCGTTAGAACGAGGAATATATTCTTTTCTTGCAGGCATGAACGGACAGAATATCCCATACACCACAGAAAAAAGTATTTCAGGACTGAGAGCTTGGGAAACTTATGAAATGAATTTACATAGTGTTTTAGGCTTTTTAAAACCATTTTGGAAAATATAACCCCTTATGAGGCAAAAATTAGAACAGTTGTTCGAGCCCCGAAGCATTGCTGTCATTGGGGCGTCGGAAAGGGAGGGAAGCGCAGGCAGAATGATCATGGAAAATATAAAACGACATGGTTTTCCAGGCTCATTGTACCCTGTGAGTTCTAAACATTCCTCCATATTGGGAATGCCTGCTTACAGTAAAGTGGGGAAAATTCCCGAGCCAGCTGATTTAGCTATTTTTTGTGCTCCTTTTAGGGTCTTAAGACAAGTGGTTGATGAATGTGTCGAAGCCAAAATTGGAAGTATTCTATTTTTTGGACCCGATTTTGATACGCAGGATGCAGCAACCATTGATTACATTAACAAAAAATGTAAACAAGGTGAAATCAGAATGCTCGGCCCTTACAGCCTCGGGTATATTCATCCTCACAAGATGATTTATGCCACAAATATGCCCGTTGAAGTTAGAAAAGGAAACTTAGCCTTACTCTCAGAAAGCGGTCCTCTGCTAGAGGCCATGCTTGATTGGGCCGGAGAACGGGAAGTGGGCTTCAGTCAGGTAATTTCCCTTGGACTGGCAGGAGATATTGATTTTGCAGATTGCATCGACTTTTTAGGCACAGATGCTCAAACCGCAGGCATTCTGATATATATGGAAAAGTTACCTAATGCTCGTCGCTTTCTAAGTGCCGCAAGGTCTTTTTCAAGAAATAAACCCATCATTATTTTAAAGGCAAATAGAAAGAAAGAGGATATAGATTGGAACTCTTCTGTTTTGGACTGGGAAGAAGAAAAAGATTTTGCCTACGATGCCGCTTTTCAAAGAGCGGGCATTATCAGGGTCGATACCATAGCTCAGTTATTTAATATGGGCCTGGCTGCCACCAATTCTGTAAGACCCACCGGAAATAATATGGTAATTTTATCCAATATTGCCGCAGGGGGTATTTTAGCATTGGATGCGTTGTTAAAAAGAGGGGGGAAGCATAGTATTTTATCTAAGGCGTCCGTTGAAAAATTAAATTCCCTTTTACCTCATTCTTCATCTGCCGACCGACCTATTCATGTGGGTAATTTTGCCGACACGAAAAGATATACCGAGACGTTGAAGATTTGTTTAAATGATGATGCAGTGGATGCCATCATCGTAGTTTACTCCGTTTATCTAAAAAGTGAGGCCCTGAAAATTGCTCAGGCCATTACTCAATTAAAACCTTTAAGAAAACCGGTATTCACCGTTTGGATGGGCGGAAACCAGGCAGCTGAGGCGAGAAGGATTTTAGGACAAGCGAAAATTCCTTGTTATCCCTACCCCGAAAGTGCTATTGATGCACTAATGAGGCTCTACCAATATCATCTGGATCTGAAACTACTGTACGAAACACCCCTTTCTATACCTATCGACTTTAATGCAGATCAAAAGGCAGCCAAAGGCATTATCGATAAAGCCCTAGCTGAAAATCGATTATTACTTTCCGAAAAAGAGGGTCATGATTTACTCCTGGCGTATGGCTTTCCGGTTATTGAGAGCTTTTTAAGTACTACCGTAGAAGAAGCTAAAAGTATTGCACAGAAAATAGGTTTCCCTATCGTAATGAAAATCGATTCCATTGATATTTTACAGAAAACAGCCGTGGGCGGCGTTCGTCTGAATATTAGAGATGTGAATGAAATGACCGAGATTTGGACAAATATGATGCTTAGTTGCTCAAAAGCACATCCTACCGCTGATATTAGAGGCATTCGGATTGAAAAAATGGTACTTAAGGGCTTTGATCTGTTTATTGGTTCTTACAAAGATCCTACTTTCGGACCTTTGATGCTCTTTGGAAAAGGCGGTTGGGATAAGGAGGTTTTTCCAGATATTCGCGTCGGTCTTCCTCCCCTGAATATGGCTCTCGCTCAACAAATGGTAGAAGGAACCCAGCTTTTTACCCTCCTAAAGGGTTACCGAAATCAATCGGGCGTACCATTAAATCTATTATATCTCTGGCTACACCGGTTTTCTTACCTTCTTATGGATTTTCCAGCCATAGCAGCCGTTGAAATTAATCCTTTTCGAATGGATAATGAAAGTGGCATGGCTTTGCACGTAGCGGTGAGATTACAGAAAACAAACGAATCGACAAATCAACATTTCCGACACCTGGCACTTTCTCCCTACCCTGGAAAAGATTACTGTTTAGATAAAAATCTACGCTTGGGACAATCCGTTCACCTACGACCCGTAAGACCAGAAGATGAACCTGGCCTGGCCGAAATGCTCAAAAATGTCTCCCGCGAAACCCTGTATATGAGATTTTTCGGCTACATACCCAAAATAGACCATACCTGGTTAACCCGTTTTACTCACATCGATTACGATAGAGAAATAGCTATTGTCGCTACAATTCCTCCAACAGAAGATAAACCCGAGGCCATCATTGGAATCGTTCGTATTATCGAAGATGCCTGGAGAGAATCAGCCGAATACTCAATTCTCATTGCCGACCTTTGGCAAGGGCAAGGACTGGGTATCATGCTAACTAATCATATTCTGGATATTGCCAAAAAACGGGGTATAAAAAAAATAGTGGCCTCCGTACTACCGAATAATGAGTCGATGATTAAACTTTTTGTAAAAAAAGGATTCACCATCGATAAAAAATATCCCGATGTTTACGAAGCTTTGTTAATCCTCCAATAACCTATCATTTATTGGGAACATATCCGTATATTGTAAAAAAATTAGACCATGCCCACCTTTAAATGCACCTTTTTTCTCCTTGCTTTTGTTGCCATAACCTCCACTCTTCAGGGACAGGAAAACAAGATGGATTTTGAAAAATATGACCCGCCATCTTCTTTAAAAGTTACGGAACATGCTTTATTAAAATCAAAATTTCCCTTTGTCGATATCCATAGTCACCATTGGAATATGGCTACTCAGGACCTGACCATTTTACTAAAGGAAATGGATTCACTCAATATGGGTGTATGTATTAACCTTAGTGGCAGAGGTGGAAATGCATTGAAAGGCATGGTCGAAAATGTTAAGAAATATGGTGCTGAAGATAGAATTGCCATTTTTACAAATGTTAGCTTCAATGGCATAGATGAACCTGATTGGACATCAAATGCCGTAAAACAACTCGAATTTGATGTGCAAAATGGTGCAAAAGGTCTAAAAATATTTAAAAGTTTAGGACTAAGCGTAAAGGATAAAGCGGGGCAACGTGTCGCTATTGACGATATTAGGTTGGATCCTATCTGGGCAAAATGTGGAGAACTTGGTATCCCCGTTTTGATTCATTCCGCAGATCCCGCACAGTTTTGGGAACCTTTTGACGAAACAAATGAACGTTGGTTAGAGCTTAAAACGCATCCGGGAAGAAAAAGGAGTAATACCGACCCCGCTCCTTTTTCAACCCTAATCAAAGAGCAACATCATGTTTTCCAAAAACACCCAAAAACGACCTTTATTAATGCTCATTTCGGATGGATGGCAAATGATCTGGATTCTTTATCCAGATTTCTAGATGTTTTTCCTCATGTAAATGTTGAATTTGGTGCAGTTATCGCCGAATTAGGGAGACAACCAAGACGTGCCAGTGCCTTCTTTGAAAAATACCAGGATCGGATTCTTTTTGGAAAAGATGCCTATAATCCAGAGGAGTATTTTACTTATTTCAGGGTGCTGGAAACTGCCGATGAGTATTTTCCTTACTACAAAAAATATCATGCCTTTTGGAAAATGTATGGCCTACATCTTCCAGATAAAATTTTGAAAAAGATTTATTATCAAAATGCTGTCAGAATTGTTGGTTTGAAAAAATCAGTTTTTGAATAGAAAAATGACAACCTCATGAAATGTAAATTCTTACCTATTATAGCTTTTTCCCTCTTTTGGATGGCTAACCTGTCGGGGCAAACCTTTACCCCCGAATCGGTACCTAATACGAAGATTCAAAATAATAGTTACATCAGTGATCCATCTAACATATTGGATGAAGAAACTTATAACCAGATAAATAATCAGTTAACCTTTCTGGAGGACAGTGTTGGTAATCAGGTAGCTTTAGTTATGTTGCCTTCCATAGGCGAAGCTATACCTAAGGATTTTGCCTATAAACTGTTTAATTTATGGGGAATAGGAAAAAGTGGAGCGGACAATGGGTTACTCATATTATTTGTTCTGGATCAAAAAAGAGTTGAGTTTGAAACAGGTAATGGACTGGAAAGCATTTTGCCAGATGCCATTTGCAAAAGAATAATAACTAACGAATTAATTCCTTCCTTTAAAAACGAGGCTTATGGGGAAGGCTTATTAAAAGGAATAAATGCCATTTCCTCCATAATTCAAAATCCTGAAAATGCGGTTGAATACGAGGAAAAGGAAAATAAAGGGGAAGGTGGTTTCTTTTTGCAACTGTATGGCTACCTGACTGCTTTCGTTAATGGCATCATCGTGTTGCTTTTAGGGAGAAGTTTTAAGAAAGATGAAACACCTTACAAGAAATATCATACACTCAAAAAATACAATATAACGCCCCTTGCCTTTATTTTTCCCATCCCATTTTTGGGCATCCTTTGGTTTGTCAGGAAGGAAATGAAAAAGTGGCGAAATACGCCTCCTCAAGAACCCCATGGAGTGAAATTAAGCAAAGAACAAGAAAATAGGTCGAATAACCATTTAAATTCAGGACAGTCAAAAGAAGCTGAATTAGGGGTGGCAGAATATGACGTTTGGATAGGTGAAGGGGTTGAGCCTACGATTTTGCGATATGTAAAATCCCCTAAAAGTTACACAAAATGTCCTTCCTGTAAATTTCAAACGGAAAAGTTGGCCAATTCAACTACCTTAAGGGCAGCAACTTATTCAAATACAGGCGAAGAATTATTGCGTTATTCTTGTTTACATTGCGGAAACCAGCGGGAAAAAATAAATATTATCCCTAAAAAGGTGAGAAGTAGCTCAAGCGGTTCCGGTGGTGGAAGATCAGGAGGTGGTAGCTGGGGCGGTGGCAGAAGCAGTGGAGGTGGTGCCGGTGGCAGTTGGTAAATGACTTTTCAGGAAAAAGGAAGGAAATTATTTATTTGTTCCGCTTACTAAGTTTTTAACTAAAAACGGACCTTCATACACTAAGCCAGTATAAATTTGAATGAGTGTTGCCCCCGCGTTCAATTTATTTTTCGCGTCTTCTACTGAGGTAACTCCCCCTACTCCAATAATAGGTAGCATTCCATTTGTTTTTTCAAAAATATAGGCTATAAGTTGATTTGATTTTTCACGAACAGGCTTTCCGCTAATCCCTCCAGAACCAAAGGATTCAAGCAACGACTGTTCAGTAAATAGATTCGTACGATCGGACGTTGTATTTGAAACAACTAAACCATGGCATTTCGTCGATTGAACCACCTCGATGATATCATCTACTTGAGATAATTCCAAATCAGGGGCTATTTTTAAAAGGATAGGTTTACTGTTTATCATCCTATTATTAGCTTGTTGTAGTGCGGTTAATATAAGAGTGAGAGGTTCTTTTTCCTGCAAAGCTCTGAGTCCCGGCGTATTCGGGGAACTTACATTGACGACAAAATAATCGACGTAAGGAAATAGTTTTTCAAAGCAAATCAGATAATCATCTAATGCATTTTCATTCGGTGTATCCTTATTTTTTCCAATATTCCCACCTATTATTAGCCCTTTTGGTCGTGTGAAAGCTATCAATTGCTCAACAAGAAAATCTACTCCGCGATTATTGAACCCCATTCTATTCAAAAGAGCGTCATCCTCTGGCAAACGAAATAAGCGGGGTTGAGGATTTCCATTTTGAGGTTTAGGAGTTACTGTACCCAGTTCAATGAACCCAAAGCCGAGAGCAGGCATTTCATTCAGGTATTCACCATTTTTATCGAAGCCTGCTGCCAGGCCGATGCGATTTTGAAAAGAAAGGTTACAAAAAGAGACCGCTGAAACATTAGATTCCGAGGAGCAATACCCTTTGAACAGACCCCCAATCACAGGAATTTTCAATAAAACTTTAAATAAAAACAACGTTAATCCGTGCGCTGTTTCCGGAGGAAAGAGGAAAAGAACGGGCTTAATAAAAAGTTTATAGACCATAAAACCGAAAATTTAGCTGATAACCATGTTAAAGAACCCGAAGTTGAAAACCATTTCCATGAATATTAACAATTTCAATATTAGGATCTTCCTTTAACAATTTCCTAAGTTTGGTAACAAAAACGTCCATTGAGCGGGCCGTAAAATAGGTGTCATCACCCCATATTTTAGTTAGCGCTTCGGCTCTTGCCACCACATTATTCATATTATCTGCAAATAAACAAAGAAGCGCTGATTCTCGTGGAGAAAGTTTCACTTTTTGATCTGGATTGGCTGCTTTTGTATATACCAAAATTCTAAGATCTGCATCATAATGATAATCCCCAATCGTATAATATCTGCTAACTTCCTGGGATACAGGCTTCTCAGGAACATTGCTTCTTTTCCTTTTTAGGATGGCATTTATTCGTAAAAGAAGTTCTTCCGAGTTAAAGGGTTTGGTGATATAATCATCTGCACCGATTCTAAAACCTTCCAAAACGTCAGCTTTCAGCGACTTTGCGGTTAAAAAAATTAAAGGCATAGAAGGATCAGCGTGTAAAATTTCTTTGGCCAAAGTAAACCCATCTTTCTCAGGCATCATAACATCAAGAATACAAATATCAAATTTTCCATCTTTAAAAGCATTCCAACCTTTCACACCATCATTTGCCAGTGTCACATCATATTGATATAATTCCAGATAGGAGCTAAGAACGTCTCCAAAATTCTGGTCATCTTCGACTAATAGAATTTGCTTATTATCCATTTTTAATGAGTTTCAAATGAAAAAATGATAAATCAATGAAGGGGAAAAAACAGGATAAAACTGCTTCCCTTGCCTAATTCACTGCGAACATCTATTTTACCTTTATGGGCTTCAACCATTGTTTTGACATAACTTAATCCTAGTCCGAAGCCCTTGACATTGTGAATATTACCCGTTGGTACTCTATAAAATTTGTCAAATATAAATTTACGGACATCCCTGCTCAAGCCTATTCCCTCATCCTTCACAATAATCTCCAGGCCTTTATCTACATTCCTTGTAAAAATGGTAATATGCGGTTTTTGAGGAGAATATTTATTAGCATTATCTAACAGGTTATTAATAATATTGGATAAATGTGTCTGGTCTCCATTTATAACGGGTGAAGCAGCATTTAAAAAGCCTTGAACGGATCCTTCTCTTGCCTCTACTTGCAGCGAAATATTTTCAATAGCTGCAAGAATAAGGTCATGCATATTGATAGAGCCCCACTTTAAATTAAAGTCCTTTTTATCTAAAAGAGCCATTTGCAGCACCTTTTCCACTTGCTTATGCATGCGAATATTTTCCTGCTTAATAATTCTTGAAAAGCGCAGTATTTTATCTTCGTTTTTTAAAACGGCGGGGTTATTTAGTGAATCTGCAGCTAAGGAAATGGTAGCAATTGGCGTTTTAAACTCATGGGTCATGTTGTTTATGAAATCCGTTTTCATCTCTGACAACTTCTTCTGAGTAAAAATAATATATAAAGTGTAGCCAAAGCAAACCAGAATAATACCAGCAAAAAACAGGGTTGCCGCCAGGGTTTTACCTAAAGATCTTAGAATAATAGCATTTTTATTTGGGAAAAATATTCTTAACTCGCCGGGAACGGGACGCTCCCTTGGAAAAACATTAACTCTGAAAGCAGTATTCTCATCTCCGGTATTGACGTATTCCGGTAAAACATTTTCTTTTTCCTCCTCATAATTAAACTTTTTGCCATCAAGAATGACAAAACTACCTTTTTCAAAACCATAGATTCCGTAATGATACCTATAGCTTGGAATTTGACTATTAATACCTCTAATGGCTAACTCCTCTTTAAGAATTCCATCTAAATAATCCATTTTAATTCGATTCTCCAGATTTTTTTCTTTTTCTTTGGATCCAAAAGGATTATAAGAAGGGACATTACTGTTAGGGTATTTTTGGCTCATGGAAGAAAGGAAAAGATCTTTTTCCTCATCGAGTTCCAATTTTTTAACCACTTCATTCAGTGCACTAAAAACACTTTTTTCAAATCGCTCAGTATTCACCTGCGTAGCTGATTGAATGAGGCGTATTTGTGACCAGATAACCCCAACTATGGCCATAGCCATAAGTGCCAGAATTCCAAAAATGACTTTTTTATTCATATACTATAGCGTAAATCTAAGAATAAAACCGCCAGAAGCATCTGTTCTGGGAAATCCAGCTGAAGTTTTAGGTCTATTTTTCCTATAATCGAAAAAAGCCCTAAGGGAAAGTTGCCTGCTTATTTTGTATTCTGCTGAAGGTGAAAAGGTGAGTGAATAATTACCTCTGGTAGGTTCAATAATTCCCTGATCTAACAAGTGATTAAAGGTTACATCATCTCTCATGCTCAAATTGAAGGTAATATCTAAGTCATTACCTTGAGCTGCGGTATTTCTGCCTGCCGGGTCGTTATTCCCTAAAGGTCCAGTAGATTTAGGAACAGGACGCCCCCCTCCTTTTTTATTGGAACCTGTTAGAAAAGGTATATCCAGATTTCTAAGTAAATATCCAAAACCAATAACAAACTCCTTACTTCTGGTTTCTGAAAGTTGATTACTAACAAAACTCATTGCCAGTAGCCGATTAACTTTATAATTTACATTAAGAGACATGCCGTTTTTCAAAGTAGCGTCCACGGCAATAAGAGGAGAAAATCCTTCTTGAATGGCCACTTCGGGAATCTCGAGCCTGGCATAAAAATTACCGTTTAGTTCGTTTAAAGCCCCTGAGCTTTGTGTCCTTATAAAATCGAGTCCCGAGTTGAACCTACTCACCGTAAGGGTAGATTTATAACCGTGCGTCAAGCTAAAATTCTGGAACAATTCGCTGAATAAAGGGACTTTAGCTAATCCATTATATTGTAATCTCCAGTTAATATTGGGTAGTAACCCAAAAATATCCAATGGAATAGAGTTGGCATCAGCACCGGTATAAGCCGCAATAAATGCGGGGATTAAAACATCTTGCTGCGTCCTGCCATACCCATAAGAATATCCATTTTTTGCTAAAGTAGTATCAGAATGTGTACCCTCACCCAAACGCATTGATACAGCTATTCTATTGGTTTCAAACTGTTTAAACAGATTAACCAGATCGTCTTTATCCTGGTTAAACAAGGTTTTAAGCGCTGAATAACTCATCGTCATCGTTCCAATATCTTTGGGAATGGCATGCGAAAAAACCGTTGAATTATCTAGCGTAGTATCTTTAAAGAACTGAGAATGATTACTGGAGAAATTTTTATTAAACTCCAACTCGATCCTAAATTCTTTGAAAGGTTCAACAGTCAGACGTCCGTCATAATTTTCTGCTCTGGACTGAGCCACCTCTTGATTTAGAAAAACGCTGGAAGAAATCCAGCCCTTTTTAGCTATTTCATTCAGCCAATCTGAGGCAGTATAATTTTCTGCTTCGCTTAATTGGCTGATTTTAGGTTGTAGGCCTGCTACAAAATCCCATCCCGGACCTTGAAAATCGGGTCCCATACCCATTAATTTTGCAGCTGGCATAAATCCGGGAACCACAGTACTACTTTGCAAGGTATAATTGAAACGTGCTCTTCGAAGCAATAAAAAAGGCCTTATCAACATCCTTTCTGCCATACTGGGCTCTGACCCTTTTTTTTCTTTTTCCTCTGGTTGCGCTGGTTCCTGATTTTGATTGTCGTCCTTACTTTTCTTAGATTTTGTGGCTGGCGCACCTCTATCAATTTTTCTTAAATAAGGAATTTTACCATAGATAGATTCAAAATTAAAATCAATGTTTGCCTGAATATTTTGGCTGTTACGAATTTGATTTCCCAGACTATCTAAATTCAGAGCAGCTGCATTCCATCCATATTGACCTTGATATTGTACTCTGGAAGTAATCCAGTCCATAAAAGGGATGACTCTGAAAGGAAGGGTATAACCCAAAGTAAAGGAGTGTTGGTAAGTTTTAGATCTTCCTAATTGCTGAATATTACTCCAAATACTATCTTTTCTAATTTGTGTGGCTGTTTCAATATTGTAATTTTCCAATAATCTGACTTCATCAGGTTCATCAATTACGGCAAAATTAGAGGCTGAGAAAGTGAATTTAATGGCCTTCGTCAAATCCCAGTTTACATTATATTCCCTATCCCAGGAAAAGCGTTTATTAAAGAAGGTATTATATCTGTCTTCGAGGCCAGTAAATCGGTAACGCGTGGTATTAAACAATCTTGCCATTTGGGTACCGAAAGTAAATGAATTAGGCAGAGGATTGAAGTTTATTTCTGAAATCCACTTTAAGGCACTCCCTTTTAAATTTTTAAAAGGTTGAATAAAGTCACCTTTTCTTGAAAAAGCATAATTCAAAGAACCTGTTCGACGCAAACTTTCATCAAATTCAATAAGAGGGCTTCGTTTATCTGTTTTAGTAAATGCGTAATTAAAAGAAAAGTTAGAAATATCCCAGGGTGCGGGATTACCTGGCTGTCCGCTGGGCCCTCCCGTCCGTTCTTTCCGAACATTTGTAAAATTGTAGCCTTGAATAGTATTAATTTCTCTGGAAAGTCTTTTTATAGAATCTCTATCTGCCAGAGAGGGAAAGGTTGGCAATTTATCTTTCAGCCTGATGTCCAAATCAAAAGGGTCAAACTCTGGGGTTGTGAAATTGGTTGAATATTGAGCGAAAAGAGGTAATTTAATACCCCAGGAAGCAGGGAGAAACTTATTTAGTTCAATAGAACCGGAAACATCAAAACCGGTAATAGCCTCCCTATTTCTTTGCAACACTCTTTGATCGATGGCACCAAAACCAATAGAGGCATAATTTCCGGCTAAACTGACATTGCCCAAATCAGCCAATTGCATGTCCAGGCGGCCGATAGCGGCTACACCCCCTCTTTCATCCAGACCAGTAAGCCTAAGTTCATTTACCCATAACTCAACATTTACAGGGCTTACCTGCCCACCATTTCTATTTCTCACCCCAATCATAGCAATTTTTGCCAATCCCAGGGAGGGATTACCTTTTATACTTATTCTGTGCTGCATTTCCGGATTACCGACGGTGCCGGTGCCATCTACAATTTGGCCATATTCGTCAGTTAGTGAGAAACCAGCATCATTCCTCTTAATTTTCAGGTCGGTAAAAAGAGAAAGAGCAACATCAAATTCATTTTCAGGCCTCCATACCTCTTGTTTATACTCGTCACTAATAATATTGGCGGGTAACTTTGTGTCATCAGAAAAACGTACGGGAATTTCGTATTCGTAATAATTATTTTTAAAGTCAGATCCAATACGGATAAAGACCGACACATCACCATCATTTAAATTTGGACCAACTACCTTTTCAGCATGAACAAACGCCTTGATTCTGTCATAAACCCGCATATCGAGACCCACATTTTTAAATACCGCTTTTTCCTCTCTTTCGCACAAACCCTTTATCTTCATGGTCAGTGACTGTTCGTTTTGAAGGGTATTGAAAACGCCCAGAGCCTGTTGACGTTGAATACCCACGGGTAAAACATAGCTGAAAGGCTTTCTATTACTATTTTCCTCAATATTTACGGCATCTACATCAAATTGTGTTTGTGCATCACAGGGTACATTATTTTGCTCATTTAAATCTTGAGAATATCTACGCCATTGATTACGAACCAATTCCATACGCGCGAATCTAAAAGTTACCTCACTTTCAAAACCGTGTAAATACATTCTCATGAAACGGATGGATCGAAAATCCTTAATTCCACCCACAGCTACTTTATCATTGCCATTTAAAGGAACACGAAGTCTGTACCATATTCTTTCACCGTTATCACTTTCAATACGATCTGTGACAAATGGCGTCCTGTTAACATCTATTTCTCTTGGATTCAGAGGGTCGGCCAGGATGGGGATTTTATATTGAAAATAAGCCTCCGTTTCATTCAGCGTATTATCTCTGTTCAAATCTTCTGCATCGGGCACGTTGGTAGCCGATTGAAGTTGATTACCGCCCGAGTTAGACTTCGAGTTACCTTCAGGACCATTAAAATCTTTATATCTGGATAACAGATCTGTATTTTGAGCGTAACTAGGGTCATTAAAGTTTCTGAAATTATCAGCAGCGGGGTCAGATTTTAATTTTTCTGCCGCGCGCGGATTTGATTTTGCAATACTTGACAAATAAGGCGCAAATTTTTCCGCTTCCGTGGCATCATTCATACCATCAAGACCAATATCCTGTGCCAATCTGGAAGCCTCATCAATATCAAAAGCGTTGGTAATTTGCTGAGCAACCGGAATAACGGACCAGTTGGTATTATCTGTTCGTCGACTAGGATTTAAAGGAGCGGGAAGACCGTTTTCAAAAAATTTCCGTGAATCTCTTAATATGTCTTCTGAAACGTTTCCAAGATTTATATATAATTCCCCTTGTTTCTTTTCGTAATTATCCACAGGTTTTTTAGGATCCGCAGGATCTAAAAATGGACTGAGCACCCAAAACTCCAGAAACTCAATATTTGAAGACTGGAAATCGTTGGTATTTAAAGCCCTCATTACCCCTCCCCATCTCGAACCTGGATTATCAAGTACCATAGAATCGCCAATAAATTTGGCTCCTTTACTAATGCCCGGATACCCACCTGGCACATCAAAGTTGTATGGGCCTCTATTTTCGGGATAGTAAGTCATATCAAACGTAGGAATATTTGGTAGCTGGTTAGGAGCAATTTGCGCATTGGGAAATACTTCAATTTGAGGAACCTGACTTGTATAAGGATTTTTAGCATCCTGATCAGTACCTCTGGCTCCTAAATCTATTCTATACCAACTTAATTTGGCTCTATTTGAGCCATAACGAAGGTCATTAACCAGAGAAGCCTCGGGAAATAAAGGATTATTATTAAAGGCATCGTTTTGAGGTACGGAAGCTAATACCCAGTTGGTAACAGGCTGCCTTAGGTCTAAACTACTGGCACTACCTTCAAAGTCGTCAATATAAACCACGCCCCCTTTGTCCCTGTTGTTTTGGTTTATTGCGCGCGAATGCCCTGGTCTAATCAGAGCCGTTTCCCCTGTAAAGTTGATGGAAGACTTAGCTTTTGTGCTTATACCTGGTAAGGCATCTACTATTTTTGTCAAAAAGGGAGCATCCCGGGAAATACCAAGGTCGAACCCATAAATTGAATTATTGATGGGATCCTCTCCAATATTTACCTTTTGCGTGAAGGGTCTTTCAAAAAGTTTTAAAGCCGTTGCACCTATATTAAAATTCTTATCAACGGCATAATCAGCTCTAACGCCAAACATACTTTTTGTTTGGAAGTTGAACAGGCCATTATCTTCATAACTTACATTAACAGGAATGCCAGAATTGAGAATAGCATCATTTAAAATTCTTACGCGCCCAATATTATAATCAATTTCATAATCCACCCCTTCTCTTAGCGTCTGTCCACCACCACTAACGGTAACAGAGCCGGGAGGGATATTAAATGCACCTAAAGAAATTTCCGACGAAACACTCGATTTATAATTACCCTTTATAACAAATCTATTTTTCTCCTGGTACTCCTGCGCCAAAAAGAGCGTTTTTGAGTAAAGTTCTGGAAAAGTATATTTTGCCCGCAAACCAACATCTTCAATTTGCCTTGCTAATGAACCGCCAAACGGCTCAAGAACAGGGAACATAACCCGACCATTCGATAGATTAATGGTCAAACCAGGCACAAAGTCAAATATTCCGTCCGGGGTTGGATCCCCCTGTGTATTTAATTTATCAACATTAAAAACCCTAAGTAATGGTCTTCCTGCCAGATTAGTTTCTGGTAAAAATCTTTTTAACCCTTTGCCCGGATCTTCATAAAAAATATCCAGACGAAACTCATTCTGATCAATCTGTACGGCACCAATCGGATAAATATTTTTCATCATCAAATCCCAGGTTGGTACATCAGTTGTTTGAGTGGTACTTTTTAACATTTTTACGAAGAGAACCGTCAAAGAAGAGTCAGGCTTTGTGTTTTCTGAGTTATTCGCTAATTCCCCTACTTTGAAGGTCTTGCCATTATAAGAATACTGATAAGCGACACCTACTACCTGATCGGGCTGAACGTTTATATTCAGCGTAACAAACCCTAGTTCAGAATGAATATTGTATTCACTTGGCCTAAGTTTTCTCGCACTAACTTTTTCAAAATCTCTGGATTGATTCAGTTTAAACTCAGACTGAAGGATAGAAACTGCATTATCTATCTGGCGAATTCTGGGATCACTAATCACCCGATTATACAAATTATTAGAGCTATTATCTGGTAAAGGCTTACCCGTTAAATCCTTAGGAGCGAAAGCTGTTTGTGCAGGAACAGCGGTGGGATTCACTAAAATTTCAGGTTCTCCTAAATCGGCCAGCGCAACGATATCCCTTACGTTATCTACCTCATTTCTGTCATTGGTCAACCAAACCTCAATATTTTCAAGCTTAAATAAGCTACGAATTTGAGGTAAATTTTCAAGAGCTGGTTCAAAGGCGCTACGATTGTAATGCGAAAGAAAAAAGTGCCTGTTTTCGTCGTATTGATCTGCACGAACCTCGAATTCCTGTACCTGACTTCCCCCCTGGGTTTGTATATTTTTTCTCTGTGAACGTTGCTGAGAGGCGATAGCAGTAAGGCGAAGATGACCAAATTGAAGTTCCGTTTTTAATCCGAAAAGACTTTCCGCCCCTTGGATTAGGGAACCTCTTAAAGGTAAACTTACATTACCGGCTTCAATTTTTTTAACAATCTCGTCCTCATTAAACAAATCACTGTTATAATTTAGTTTAATAACCTGCTTATCAACATCAAAAGTCGCATTCGTATTATAATTCGTTGCCAAATTCAATTTATCTCCAATCTTACCTGTTATATTCATTTGAATATTCATATCAAAATCAAACAAGAGTTGTCTCCTGCCTGCTTCGATAATAAAAGGATTTTCCATACTTTGATAGTCCATTCCAAAGGTAAGGTCAACGCCACCTTGCGGACGAATATCAATAGAATTACCTCCAAAAAGCCTGTCAATCAGACTAGCTTTCACATCAACGGTAGATAGAGGATTCAAGGAACCTGTATTATTTTCAGAACCAATACCAGCTAATTGCCTGAAATATTTTTGATAATCTTCAACTTCTCTTTTTTTCAAATACTGATCAAAGGACATGTAGGATGGATATTGAAAATCATCCTCTCCAATTTTTTCCGTCATGATATATTTATTGGTAATGGGGTCATAAGTAACCTTTTTATCAATAATGGACGGATCTTTTAAATCAATAATATTTACCGGTTTTGCTATACTGAAATTGTCTTTACGTTCCTTAATAGCAGGTAAAGTATCTCTTGAAACCTGGGGTTTTACCTGGGGCAAGAACCTAAGCAGGTAGGGGTTCGCTTTACCCCAAGACGGCAAATTACCCCCAGAAAGATTTTGGAAAGTGATTATACCTACAAATAAAACGAATAATACGATGGCTGAATATTTCATGTTAAACAAAGGAAAAGTCGTTAAGGTGCAAATTTCAGCCCCTTGTATTAATAAATAAATATTTCCAACTCATTGAGAAAGAAGCTTAAGCGCTTTTTTAATCAAATCTTCAACATTCTCCGTGGGGGCCGAATCCTGTAATATTTGCTGTATGGCCTTTTGGACTAACCCACGGTTAAATCCTAAAGCTACCAAAGCCGATAACGCTTCATCTCTAATAGTATTGTATGACGGGTTGTTAGAAAATACTCCTTCCCCACTGTCTTTAACCATTTTATCTTTCAAATCTAAGATAATTCGTTTAGCTGTTTTGGGTCCAATCCCCTTTGCTTTTCTAAAAATTTCATCTTGTTCGCTTAAAATAGCTAATCTTATTTCATCTGGTGAAATAGATGATAATAATACTTGAGCCGTGGTAGGTCCTACCCCGCTAACACTGATTAATAATCGAAAAAGCGTTCTTTCTTTATCTTCAGAAAATCCATAGAGGGTATGACTATCTTCTTTTATAAATTGATGTGTTAACAAAAATATGTTGGGCGTATCCGGCAATTGGGAATAGGTATGTAAGCTAATAAAAACCTGGTATCCAACCCCTCCTGCTTCTAAAACAACAAAAGTGGGACATTTAAAAGTCATTGTACCTCTAAGGTGAGTAATCATGGTATAATTTTGATAAACAGATGCAAAGGTAAAAAAACAATCACTATGTAAAAGAATTTCCTACAAAGCATATCTTTACATTTCAATTTAAAAAATGAAAAATACTAAAATTAATATTCTTCTCCTGGGAAGTGGTGGACGTGAACATGCTTTGGCGTGGAAGATTAGTAAAAGTGAACGATGCCAACATTTATTTATTGCTCCTGGAAATGCTGGTACACGTTTACACGGAACCAATATTTTCCTGAATCTTTCTGACCTTGACGCTATCCGTGCACTGGTCATTAAGGAAGATATAAAGATGGTCATCGTTGGACCCGAAGAACCTCTGGTAAATGGTATTGTAGATTTTTTTGAATCTGATAGCGCACTGTCTCACGTTTTAGTGGTAGGTCCCTCGGCAAAAGGTGCACAATTGGAAGGAAGTAAAGCCTTTGCTAAAATATTCATGGCAGAACAATCTATACCTACCGCGGCTTATAAGTCCTTTACTCCTGAAACGCTGGACGAAGGACTTCAGTTTATTTCTGAAAATGTCGGTCCGTACGTGCTAAAAGCAGATGGGCTGGCGGCTGGAAAAGGGGTTGTTATTTTGACCGATGCAGAAGAAGCGAAGGTGGAATTAACCGCAATGTTAGGCGGAAAATTTGGTGCAGCATCCTCCTGTGTGGTTATTGAACAATTTTTAGACGGGATAGAATTTTCTGTGTTTGTCCTTACAGATGGCGTTAAATATGTCCTTTTTCCAGAAGCCAAAGACTACAAAAAAGTAGGAGAAGGAGATGTCGGATTGAATACAGGCGGCATGGGCGCTATTTCTCCCGTTCCTTTTTTTGATACGCCCATGATTCAAAAAGTGACTTCACGTATCATTGAACCTACCCTTAAAGGCCTTCAAAAAAACAATATTTCTTATAAAGGATTTATTTTTTTCGGCCTTATTTCAGTAGCTGGAGAACCCTTTGTTATTGAATATAATTGCCGCTTGGGAGACCCGGAAACGGAAGCTATTATCCCGCGACTGACCTCTGATATTGTCTCCCTTTTTTATGATTTACACGAACAAAAATTAGGAGAAAATCCAATAGAAATTGATCCCCGGTTTGCTGCTACAACTATGCTGGTATCAGGTGGTTATCCTGGAAATTATGAAAGTAATTTGCCAATAACACTCCCCGGTGAGGTAACAGAATCTTTTGTTTTTCACGCAGGTACCGGTCTGGATGACCAAGGCGGCATAATCACTAAAGGTGGCAGAGTTTTAGCTATTACTTCCCTTGACGCTGATAAAAGTAAAGCGGAAGAAAAAAGTAGATGGCTCGCGTATAAAGTTTATTTTAAAAATAAGTATTACCGAAAAGATATTGGATTTGACTTATGATTATTTTCAAACAATCTTTCTCTTAATAATTCGTTATAAACGTTAATTTGCTATCGTTTTTAACAAGTCAGATATATTTTTTAGTTTTGTTCTTTCAAAAAAGAAAAGTTATCACTTAAACTATACATTGCTATGTATTTCTATAAAATCAATTTTCTCTCTGTTTTATTTTTATTCTTATTTTCAGGTTTTGCCAGCGCTCAAAATGAAGAAGAGGTATTATTTACTGTGAATAATAATCCTGTTACCGTTGGTGAATTCAAATACATTTACGCCAAAACTAATGGAGCCAATGCAAATTTTACCAAAGGCTCATTACAGGAGTATCTGGATTTATACACAAAATTTAAATTAAAAGTAGAAGAAGCAAAGGCACAAAAAATAGGTAATTTACCTGATATCAAAGAGGAACTACTCGGTTACCGAAGACAACTTTCCGATGCATATATCCTGAATAAAGAAGTGACAGGAAGGCTGGTTAGAGAGCTTTATGATCGTTCTTTAGAAGATGTTGATATTAGTCATATTTTATACACAATTTCCGACAGCGCACCTAAAGATGACTCCTTAAGTGCCAACAGGTTTTTGATGGATCTTTATGCAAAATTGAAAAATGGTGCTGATTTTGAAGAATTTGCAAGGAATTATAGTTTAGACAGGTCCTCGAAGACCAATAGTGGCCATATCGGATTTATTAACGTTCCTTTCCCTAATGGGTTTTACGACTTAGAAACAGCCGCTTATTCAATGGCGCCCGGGGACATTTCATTGCCCATTTATACACCCGCAGGTCTTCACCTATTAAAGGTGAATGCCAGACGTCCAGCCCGCGGTGAAATAGAAGGTGCCCATATTTTGATAAGAAAATCAGGTGAAGGTGAAAATCCTTTTACTCCTAAAAATAAAATAGATAGTATTTACAACCTTTTAAACTCGGGTTCAAGTTTTGAAACGCTGGCAACAACCTTTTCAGAAGATGACAAAACGGCAAGTAAAGGCGGTTATATAGGTGTTTTCGGAATTAATAAGTTCGAACAAGCGTTTGAAGATGCGATTTATAAACTTGAAAAAGATGGAGAATATAGTCAGCCCGTGCAAACCAATTTAGGCTGGCATATCATTAAACGTATTTCCAGAAAATCCATCCCAAATTTTGAAACGTCAAAATCAAATTTGGAGGCAGCTGTTCGTCAGGATTCACGCTATGCTTTTGCTAAGGAAAATATGTTTAATCAGATTAGATTAAATGCCGGTTTTGTTGAAAATAAAGGAGCACTAGATCTGTTAGTTCCTTTTGTAAACGATACATTCTATACTTTCCGCTGGAAAATACCCACTCAATTGCCAGCAGAAAATTTATTTACTTTAGCAAACCAGACTTATACCTTATTAGATTTTGCTCAGTATCTTGAAAAATCTGCCCGCTTACGCTTCAGATTGAATCAGCAAGATCCCGTTCCTTCCATGTTAACAAAATTATATGAAGACTATTTAGAGAACGAAACATTAAAACTGGAGGAGAGACAGTTAGAAAAAAAATATCCTGAATTCAGACACCTTTTAAGAGAATATGAGGAGGGCATTTTACTTTTTGAAGTTACCAGACAAACCGTTTGGGATAAAGCAAGTCAGGACTCCCTGGGTCTCGCAAACTTTTACAAACTGGTCCAAGGAAAATACACCTGGAACGAAAGAGCTTTGACTACCCGCTATACACTGAAAGCTTCAGCAAAAGAGCAAATTGCTCAAATTCGCGATTTCGCAAAAACACATAAAAAGAATGAGGTGCTCATTCGCTTTAATAAAGACGATAACCAAATACTCAGTGCTGAAGAGGTTACCATAGAGAAAGGAAAATCTATCGAAGCTAGTCAATTGGGTACGCAATGGAAGTCTGGTATTGTAACCAATGCTACACTGAATGCCTCATCAACCGATATGGAATTTTATAAAATCGAAAAGATTTTACCAGTTAGTACTAAAGCACTCGATGAGTCAAAAGGCTATATCATAGCAGATTATCAAGATTTTCTTGAAAAAGAATGGGTTGATAGTTTAAGAAAAAAATATGCTGTTCAGATTTCAAAAGCCGCATTTGAAAGCCTTATTAAACAATGATTTCTTTAGTCAAATATTTATTGGTGGGTCTTGTTTTTCTTGGGTATTCATGTAGCGAGAATATTCAATCCAATAATGGCAACTTTATACTGGCACGTGTTTATAATAAATCTTTATACATTAAAGATTTAGAAGGAATGTTTCCTCCAGGAACTTCCGATTATGACAGCTCTCTCATTACCAATGCTTATACCCAACGTTGGGTTAGAGACGCTGTTTTACTGTATGAAGCTGAAAATAACCTTCCTAAAGATTTAAACATTGACAGGCTGGTGCGTGATTACAGATCTTCCTTAGTTCGTAATAATTATGAACAGGTTCTATTAGAGCAGTTGATGGAAACTGAAATATCAAAAGAGGAACTTGCTAACTTTTATGATAAAAATAAGATTCAATATCAATTAGATAACCCCATCGTAAAAGCAAACGTTATCGTTGTCCCAAAGATTATTTCCGTAAGAGATAGTTTAAAATATCTTTGGAAAAATGCTACCGATGTTAATCTGACACGTTTAAAAAATATTTGTGAAGAATACGAATTGTCTCATATTCTTGACGGTAGTAAATGGAACGAATGGGAAAATCTGGCCATTTATCTGCCAAGAAACATAGATTTTGAAGCCTTTTCCAGAAAAGGAAAGGACTTCAGTATTCAGGATGGTGAATTCGAAGTTTGGGTAAAAATATTGGACAGTAGAAAGCCACAAGAAATTCCACCCATTGAATATGTAGAGGAACAACTCAAAAGAATGCTTCTTTTAAGCAGGAAAACAAAATTGCTCGAAGAGAAAAAAGAAGATATGTTCGATATTGCTAAACGGAAAGGTCAGATTGAAATTTTTTATCTAAAGTAAATTTTTAGTGTCCTCTTAAGTAATTAACCAACTATTCCTTTCATCTTTGTATCTTTTTAGATAATAACTTTACTTATGTTAAAATATATTCTATCTCTATTTCTTGCCGTTCAGTGCTTTATCAGTTTTGGTCAAGTACAAGTAATGGATAAAATCATTGCTACCGTAGGTGGTGAACTTATATTGCTTTCCGAATTGGAGGAACAATTTGCCCTTGCTTTGTCTCAAAAGAGTGATATACCACAAAACGCCCGTTGTGAAATTTTAGAGCAATTATTAACCAGTAAGTTATTGATAAATCAATCCAAACTAGATAGTATTGAAGTAGGTGATGATGAAGTGGAAAATCAACTTGCTGCGAGAATTGATAGAATTTTATCCTTTATGAATAATGATATCAAGCAATTTGAGGAGTACTATGGCCAGTCTGTAAATGATGTAAAGGAGCAATTTCGGACTGATCTAAAAAATCAGCTTCTATCCGAAAGAATGAGAGGTGAAATCATGAAGGATATAACCATCACGCCATCAGAAGTAAAATCATTTTTCTCCAAAATACCAAAGGATTCACTACCCTACTTTAACTCTGAAGTCGAGGTTGGTGAAATTGTTATCGTCCCTAAAGTAAACGATATCCAGCGCCAGATAACTATGAATAAGCTGGAGGGGATCCGCAAAAGAATTGTTGAAAATAATGAAGATTTCGCGGTACTGGCTGGAAAGTTTTCTGCCGATGGATCTGCCCAGACTGGAGGTGATTTAGGTTGGGCCACCAGAGGAAAATATGTTCCTGAGTTTGAAGCTGCAGCCTACAAACTTGAAATAAATGAAATTTCTGATATCGTTGAATCTCAATTTGGATTTCACTTAATTCAATTAATGGGACGCAGAGGTAATAGCATCAATGTGCGTCATATTCTTTTAAGACCTGAAATTACAGAGGAAGATTTCGATTTAGTTAGACGAAAACTAGATTCAGTTCGTACCCTTATCCTTAAAGATTCTATTTCATTTTCCTTCGCGGTTAAAAGATTCTCTTATGACAAGGCACAATCCTATAATAATGATGGAAGAATGGTTAATCCAGTAACCGGGAATACATTCTTTGAAGTTGGTGATTTAGACCCAGATATATATTTTGCCATTGATACACTTAAAGTCAAAGGTATTACAGCGCCTCTTGAATTTAGAGATCCATCTGGAGAAGTTCAGTTTCATATTATTCAGCTGCAGTCAAAAACACCTCCCCATAAAGCAAATTTGCTTCAGGATTATTCTAAAATCCAAAAAGCATCTATCGAATCAAAGAAAAATGAATATATAAATTCTTGGATAGACGACAAAATAAGTACAACCTTCATTAGATTAGAACAAAAGTATTCAACTTGTCCAAACCTGGATATATGGATTAATCAGAGTAGAGGCGCCAATTAACACATATTCAGGAATTTACACATATTAAAAAATAAAGCCAAGGCATTACACCTTGGCTTTATTTTTTGGCTCAACCGCCATTTTCAATAAAAGTATACTTAATAGCAGAAAGGCAATTAAACCAACAATATCACCTGTTGACCCCATCGCATTTCCCCAACCTGTATTAATTTTAGACATGAGCGAAACGGGATTACCCTCCGCATCATTACCTATATTAGTACCCATAAAAATAGCAACTAAAATACCCGTAAGTGCCCCACCGGCAATCAAACCAGAACTGAACAATGCCCCTGGACCAATTTCAGAATCATCTTTTTTCTTATTAAATTTATCAGCGATTAGTTTTATCAATCCTCCCATAAAAATGGGAGAAGTAGTTGAAAGAGGAAGATAAGCACCTACGGCAAATGCAAGAGAGCTAATACCACACAATTCAACCATTGCAGCAATACCCATGCCGGCGATAACTAGTCCCCATGGTAATTGCTGATCCAATAATCCCTTAATTACCGTAGCCATCAGGGTTGCTTGTGGTGCGGGAAGAGGATTTGGATGCGCTGCAGTAGCTTCACCAATACCCAACGTTCGCTCCAATAACAACAGCGTAAAGCCAATAGCGACCACCGAAGCCAGAACACCTATCAACAATCCAATTTGTTGTCTCCAAGGCGTCGCACCCAATAAATAACCTGTTTTCAAGTCTTGGGAAGTAGCCCCAGCATTTGCTGCTGCAATACAAACCATTGATCCAACAACTAAAGCCACAGATTGATAGGCAGAATCTGTCCAGCCAATACCTAAAAAAATCAAAGCAGTGGCCATTAAGGTGGCTATGGTCATTCCAGATACTGGATTGGAAGAACTTCCAATGAGCCCAACAATCCTTGAACTAACAGTGACAAAGAAAAAACCAAAAACGAGAATTAACAGCGCGGAGAAGAAATTAGTAGGCAGATTAGGTAAAACCATCATCAAAACCAATAAAACCAGACTTCCAATCAAAACAAAATATAAAGGTAAATCCTTCTCTGTTCTGGGTATTGACTCACTACGCTCATTTGATTTTTCTTGTAGTTTAAAATCCTTTAAAGAATCTCTGAAAGCATTAACAATTGTTGGAAGAGACTTAATCAGCGTAATGATTCCTCCAAAAGTTACGGCACCGGCACCAATATATCGTATATACTTACTCCATATTTCGTCCGGAGACATATCACTAATCAATTTTACCGTTTCCGGCGCAAAAGGAACCGTTAAACCTTCACCGATGAGTGTAATGAGCGGAATAAGTACCAACCAGGAAAGAACACCTCCAGCCACCATAACCCCGGCAATTCTTGGACCAATAATATATCCAACCCCTAAAAGTTCAGGTGTAATTTCACCATTAATAGTGCCATTAGGCAATGCAGACGTCTTCTTGAAAATTAAGGCTGGCACTTCTTTCCAAAGTCCAAAAATAGACATTGCCGCTTTATACATAAACGCAATGCCAAGGCCCAAAAACACTTTGCCAGCTAAATCGCCTCCCTTTTCTCCCGCAATTAACACATCGGCACAAGCTGTACCTTCCGGATAAGGAAGATTTCCGTGTTCCTTCACGATGAGGGCGCGACGGAGTGGAATCATAAAAAGCACGCCTAAAAAGCCCCCAATAAGAGCCAGCACGAAAATCTGGAAATATTCAAAATATTGTCTTCCCCCTTCTAAAAAAAGTAAAGCAGGTACAGTAAAAACAACACCTGCTGCCACAGATTCACCGGCAGAACCTATCGTTTGCACCATATTACTTTCTAAAATAGTGGCTTTTCCCCATTTTTTAAAAAAGGAAATAGCCAAAACCGCAATAGGAATGGATGCACTGACCGTCAACCCCACTTTTAATCCTAAATACACCGTGGCAACACCAAAGATAATACCAAGGAAAATACCTGGAATAATGGCCTTTATAGTTAGCTCTGGCAGCTGCTGCTCCGCAGAAATAAACGGCTTGAAGGTAGATTTATCCATACCCATTTTGTATTTTAAAGTTTAATGCACGCCGTGCATCCATTTTTTTAATGTAGGTGATATAAAAAATAAAATAGCGGCTACCCCTAATACGATATATACGCCCCAATTCATATATACATTAATGAAGCTCTGTAATTCCATTGCTTTAGTGGCACCCTCAGGCGGCGAAGCTATTAATTTACCTAAATAGCCCCCAATTTTGTGCCCAAAGGCAATGGAAACAAACCAGGACCCCATTACAAATCCAACGGTTTTAACCGGTGAAAGCTTTGTAACCACAGAAAGCCCCACTGGCGAAAGGCTTAATTCACCCGTAGTGTGGAATAAATACATGCCTAAAACGAAGACAATGGGGATCAATCCTCCCTCATTTACCTCCGGAAGAATAGATTTAGCCCCTATCACAATGATTAAATACCCTAATGCTATCTGAAGCATGGCATAAAAGAATTTCATAGGTGTCCTGGGTTCTAATTTTTTTCTACCAAGCACGGTCCAGATCCAGGTAAATACAGGAGCAAGTAAAATGATAAATAAAGCATTGACCGACTGGAACTGCGAGGTTTCAATGCCATGTTTATTAACGTATCTATCTGTAAGAATATTTATAGAACCTCCTGCTTGCTCAAATAGAGCCCAGAAAATCATGTGGACAAAAAATAAGGCCATAAAAACGAGTAATCGCTGACCTTCTTCCTTTTCATCCGATTTAAATGCATTAAATAGAATATATCCCAATATACCAAAACCAACAAGAAGTAAAATATAGTCAGTTACTTCTTCTGCCTGAATAAGGAATGAAAAAACAGGCACCAATAAAAAGGCGCCAAGAAGAACGGCCCATTCTCTGTTTATCCCTGCAATAAAAGAGGATTTCAAAAAAGGAATATCAGGCGGTAGTCCCTTCCCTTCAAAAACGGCTCTGTTTTTATAGAAAACAATGACTCCTGTGAGCATTCCTAAGCCAGCGAGCAAGAATCCAAGAGAATAATGAACCTCTCTGGCGAGATAACCGCAGGTTAATGGCGCCAAAAAAGCACCAATATTTATACCCATATAAAAGATAGTGAACGCACTATCCTTCCTATTGTCGTTACGGTCGTAAAAAGTACCAAGGAAACTCGAAATATTTGGTTTGAAAAATCCATTTCCAATGGCTAAAAAGCTTAATCCAACAAAGAATAATAATTCCGTATCGCCATTAAAAGCATTATAGGCAAGGACAATTTGACCAAACGACATAAATAAACCGCCCGTAATAATAGCCTTTCTAAATCCAATGAGTTTATCGGCCAACATACCTCCTAATAATGGCGATGCATATAATAAGGCATTAAAAGCACCATAAACACCGTAAGAAGCTCCGTCGGCATCAGATTGGCTTAATTTATCAAATAACCTTGAGGTCATATATAAAATGAGGAATGCACGCATTCCATAAAAGGAAAACCTTTCCCATAATTCTGCAAAAAACAAAGTAAATAATGCTTTTGGGTGCATTTTTCTTTGCGATAGTACCACTATCGGTACCCAAATGAGTACGAATACCCATCCTGCAATTAATAAAGCTAAACCTGCATTCATTTTATATATTGATATTAAAGGTTGATGAAATTAAATGTTGAGAAAAATAAAGTTAACAAAATAGTTGAATAAATAGATAGCTTCATTAAATAAAGCCACTATTGATTCTCGTTTTTGTCTATTTGGGGGGTTAATGATTCCACTTCCACTTTCCAACCAGCTCCTTCTGCCATAAATTTGATGAGATCCAATATTTCTAAACCTTGCTTCTTAGCCCTAATCATTAATTCTCCGGTAGCTGCCTTTTTGGCAATCATTTCCTTCGCATTTTTCTGAATCTTATTGTAATCTTTTTCGGAAAACGAATTAAAAGAACCCTGACTTATGTCATAATAATCAATCTGATGGTCGATAGAAATAATTTCGGGTTCAGTGGGTACGTTTCGAATGTATAATGTCCAGGTTTCTTTATCCAGGTCAAATTTCAGATTATTTAAATCGAACCCGACCGATACCTTGGCTTTCACCCGCATGATAGCCTTTTTCCGAAAGATCCACCAATCGTAGCCCCAAAAATCCTCATATCGGTAAAGCTCTGAATAGTAACCCTCTATGGTAACCATTTTAGCTACAGATTGAATTTTCTCCAACAGGATAGTTGATTCCTCTATTCTGTTTTCATTATTTTCCTTTTCGCTCAGATAAAGTGCAAAAAGATACCCTGCTCCAAATAAAGCCAGGATAAAAATAATACCCATAAAAAGTTTGATACCCTTCGCCATTGTTTTTTTCGAAAATATACGAAAAAAGCTAAATATTTTATTACCTTTCCAATGTTCCGCCAAATAGAATTCAAGTTATATTAGTATTCACAATTTATTCCACGTAATAAATTATTTATCTATTATGAATCTTGAACAACTCATCGGGTCATATACCACAGGAAAGAGCTGGGACGAAATGCTCGAAAGTAAAGTAATCCGTGCTCCTTATCAGGCACTTATGACATCGATGGGACAAATGCCACTCGATGAATTACTAAGGAAAGAGCAATACGCCAGTGAGTTATTTATGAATCAAGGCATAACTTTTACGGTGTATAGTGATAATGCCGGTATTGAAAGAATTTTCCCCTTTGACATTATTCCCCGCATTATTACCACTTTGGAGTGGGAACAAGTGACACGGGGTATTAAACAAAGGTTAAAAGCCCTCAATCTTTTTTTAAATGATATTTATCACGGGCAAAATATTTTAAAGGATAAAATTATACCAGCATCCCTCATTGCCTCCTGCCCGCATTTTACAAGAGAAGTTTATGGCATTAATGTGCCCCATGATATTTATGTACATGTTTCAGGCATTGATTTAATCAGAGGCGAGGATAAAGCATTTTATGTCCTGGAAGATAATTTAAGAACGCCTTCCGGAGTCTCTTACATGTTGGAAAACCGGGAGGTGACAAAACGAATATTTCCGTCTTTACTCACTGAAAATAAGGTGAGTATGGTTGGAAATTATCCATTACTACTCCACGCAAATCTCATAGCCCTTTCTCCCCGACAAACCAATAATCCTATCGCTGTTATTCTTACTCCCGGGGTATTTAATTCTGCCTATTATGAGCATACTTTTTTAGCGCGCCAAATGGGTATTCCACTGGTGGAAGGCAGTGATTTACTTGTTGATAATCATAAGGTTTTCATGAAAACTACCCATGGTTTAGTGCAGGTTGATGTAATATACAGAAGAGTAGATGATGATTTTTTGGATCCCATTACCTTTAATTCGGGAAGCATGTTAGGTGTTCCAGGCCTGGTAGGTGCCTACAGAAAAGGTAATGTGGCTATTGCCAACGCCTTAGGGAATGGAGTCGCCGATGACAAGGCCGTTTATGCGTACGTTCCTCAAATGATAAAATATTATCTTAACGAAGATCCAATTTTACCCAATATACCAACTTATCATTTAGAAAATCAGGAAATACGCGAACACGTATTTAAAAATATTCATCAGATGGTCTTAAAACGAACCAACCAATCAGGTGGTTATGGTATGTTAATGGGCAATAAGACAACCGATGAAGAGGTGAATGCTTTTAAGAAAGCAGTAGATGAAAATCCCAGAGATTTTATAGCTCAACCCATTATTCAACTTTCAACCGTGCCTTGCCTCCTCGATGGGAAATTGGTGGCAAGACACGTAGATCTGAGACCTTACGCTCTTTGTGGACCCTCTGGCATTGAAATTGTTCCCGGTGGCCTTACAAGGGTGGCACTTAGAGAAGGTTCTATGGTGGTGAATTCATCTCAAGGTGGAGGTAGTAAAGATACCTGGATTATTAATTAATAATAAAGTAACCCCATGAAAATGCTTAGTAGAATAGCTGATTCGATGTATTGGTTGGGGCGATATATGGAACGTTCCGAGGGAATGTTGCGTATGCTGCATACCCAATATGTTCTATCTCTTGACAAAAGTCCGTCCGAGTTAAATAGTATGCAGTCATTATTGCATGTATTTTCCAATCTCCAAAATGAAAAAGAGCCGTTAAAACCTGATACGGCTCATCAGATTATTCAATTCCTTCTGATTGAACCGAAAAATGAAAACTCTCTGCGCATTTTATTGAACAAAGCCCGTGAAAATGCCCGCGGTATGCAAGATCATATTACCAAAGAGGTCTGGGAGCAAGTTAATCAAATGTACCATATTATTAATAATCCTAAAACAGTATCACAATTACAAAACAATGAAGGACTGCCCGTTATCGAATCCCTTTTGAAAAATTGCTTGTTATATACCGGAATTACCGATGCTACCATGCCTCGTGGTATGGGTTGGAACTTTATGGGCTTAGGAAAATTCACAGAAAGAACTTTGTTAACCCTCGAACTGGGTGATTTCTTTTTTGAGTCCATTCAATATGATCTTAATCAAAATAAAGATATTCTATATTGGCGAAATTTGTTGTTCTCCCTTTCTGGTTACGAATTTCACCTAAAAAATTATAGGAATTTTGATTACAATTTCAATGTGCTTCATCAGGTTATGCTTCATCCTCAATTTCCTCACTCCGTCCTTTATTGTTTAGGCAGAATGCGGAATTATTTAAATCAGGTAATTGGAGAAAATAATTCTCCCATGAATGCCCCGCTCCTGAATCAATTTGGAAGACTTATCAGTCAGGTTGAATATGCCGATGTCGAATATATACGAAGAGATAACTTAAAAAAGTTTCTCCATGACACCAAATCAAGTATTTATCCGTTCACTCACACACTTGGTCAAACTTTTTTTGATTACTATTAAACTTACCTACGTATGCCTGTATTCAACATCCACCATATTACTCGGTATGAATATGAAAAACCTGTAAAAGAAAGTGTAAATGAAATAAGACTTTTCGGCTTGAACTGTCCGGAACAAGAGATTTTGCAGCAAGAAATTCATATAACTCATCAACCTGATGTTCAAATTTATAAAGATTATTACGGCAATAAAGTAGGCTTATTTTCTATTTCCAGTGCCCACAAATCATTACAAATTGAAAGTAAAATGTTGGTTAGAACTATTATGAATCAAACTAACCCATTAGACTCCCAGGCAGATTTTGAAGCATTACATAAAGATGTAACCGATAATATTCTTTTGCTCGAATGCCGACGGTACGACCCTATTCATAAACAAGCTATTATCGAAGATATTGCCACCGAAGTTTCTCAAAATGAAAAGAGACTGGTTAAAATAGTAGAAAATGCCAGCAATTATGTTTTTTCCAACTTTGTATATACCAAAGGAATCACCAATATTTTTACAACGGTCGATGAAATTTTAGCCCATAAAAGAGGCGTTTGTCAGGATTTTGCCCATTTGCTCTTGCAGGTTTTAAGAACACTAAACATTCCTTCAAGGTATGTCAGTGGTTATATTTGTGCCAATGCAGATGGAATGAGAGGTCAGGGCGCCACACATGCATGGGTAGAAGCCTGGATACCTAATCTTGGGTGGGTAGGTATAGATCCTACCAATAAAGTTTGGGTAAATCATTTTCATGTGAAATTATCAGTAGGAAGGAATTTTACAAACTGTACCCCCGCCAAAGGCATCTATAAAGGTAATGCCAGGCAAAATTTGACGGTGTATGTGTCCGTTGGCTATGAGGACGGCTTAACTTACGAAGATACAAATAAGGTTCTTCTCGAAACCGAACCATTTACAACTGACCAAATAGACCTTGATTATATGGCAAACCAGCAACAATAAACAAAAAATATTTTTTAGTCTTTAGAATACTTATTTCCTATTGTTCCGTAACTTTCTATTTATTAACTTAGGGAAATAAATAGGCTAAATGTTAACTAATAAACAGGTTATAGATTATCATCGGGATGGTTTTCTGGTGGTCAAAGATTTCTTTTCACCCGCTGAAATTGATTTGCTATATCAGACGGCTACCGACGAATCGGTAGTAGATCATGCCTTCGACCTGAATGACCAGGAAGGAAAAAAAACAAAACTAACACTTTGGTTTACGGCAGGGGACGACCCATTTGGATTAATGTCTCGTTGTAAACGAATGATAGACAGTGTTCAATCATTAATTGGCGAGGGTGAAGTTTGCCATTTCCACTCCAAGGTCATGCAAAAAGAACCCAGAGTGGGCGGCGCCTGGGAGTGGCACCAGGATTATGGCTATTGGTACAAAAATGGCTTTTTATTTCCCGAAGCCATGATTTCTGTTATGGTGGCTTTAACGGACGCTAATAAAGCCAATGGTTGTTTACAGGTATTGCGTGGGACGCATAAAATGCAAAGGTTCGAGCATCATTTTGCCGGAGAACAACAAGGCGCTGACGACACCTTTGTTTCCGAAGCAGCTAAAATTTCTGACCTCATTTATTGTGAATTAACAGCGGGAGACGTACTCTTTTTCCATCCCAATATATTGCATAGATCTGAAGCTAACTTATCAGAGTATGCAAGATGGTCTGTTATTTCCGCCTATAATTTGTCTTACAATAAACCCTTCAGGGAAAAACATACTTCCTGCATAACCCCTGTCTCCGTCGTTTCCGATGAGTCCTTGTTAAATGAAAAAAATAGCAAGGTAGAAAACGCTGATTTTTTACGAAAAGAACAAGAAATAACCCTAAAAATTGAAAAGTAATGGCTAAAGTATGCATTCTTGGTGGTGGCTTTATAGGTCGCTTTTATGCCGAATCACTTTGTGGAAGAAGAGGGAAAGATGAGGTTAAAGTCATTTACGCCAGAAGAAAAGAGACGGCTGAAAGGTTTGCAAAGGACTATGAAGTCCCTTTTTTCACTACCGATATGGAAGAAGCTATCGTTCATCCCGATGCGGAGTTTGTTGTTATTGGACTACCTAATAATTTGCACGAGGAAGCTGTTATGCTCTGTGTCAAACATAAAAAAGCGGTTTTATGTACCAAACCTTTAGGCAGAAATGCGGCTGAAGCTCTCCGAATGACATTGGCCTGCGAAGAAGCGGGTATTTTTGCTGGCTATTTAGAAGACTTATGTTATACCCCCAAATTTCTGAAATCACTTAAAAGTGTACAAGCAGGTGCCATCGGCAGAATATTGTGGGCAAAATCAAGGGAAACTCATCCTGGTCCACATTCCGATTGGTTTTGGGATATCGAAAAGGCAGGCGGTGGTGCCGTACTGGATTTAGGATGCCATTGTATCGAAATCTCAAGAAGTTTTATTGGTAAAGATGTGTTACCCGTAGAAGTAATGTGTTGGGCCGACACGCAGGTTAAACCCATAGATGCAGAAGACCATGCTATCGGTCTGGTTAAATATGAAAATGGTGCGATAGGTCAATTTGAAGTTTCCTGGACATTTCGGGGAGGTATGGATTTGAGAGATGAGGTGATGGGTACCGAGGGTACTATTTGGTTAAATTCCTTTCTCAGGACTGGATTTGAAATGTACACCAGTGGAGCGGGAAATGCCTACGTTGCCGAAAAGGCTGAAAGCACATCGGGATGGCAATTTCCTGTTGGGGACGAGGCACACGAATTAGGTTATCCTAACATGTTTAATGATATGTTTGATTCCTTTGAAAAAGGAACACCACCCCGCGAATCCTTTTACGATGGTTATGTGGTGAATGCCATAATTGATGCAGCTTATAAATCAGCCAAAACCAAACTGTGGGAACCCGTTGTACTTCCAATTTGGAGAGGCCAGACAGGACTTTCAAAACCTTCCGTTTATGTTGATTTTGATGCACAACACTGGTTCATTAAGGAAGAAATTCTACCTAATGGTGATAAAAAAGTGATATTGAAAAATAAAGAAACAGGTATAATCACAGAAAAAGTAACACAACAAGATTAGTTATCGTCCAGCTTTTATAATTGCCGTAGGTAACTTAATTTTAAAATGGCGTGCTGCTCATTTTGATTTATGCCATCTAATCTTTCAAATCCTCGTTTATTTAACACCAGATAAATGAACGAAAGAGGTCTGTATTCCCATGAAATACGAATGTTATAATTTTTCAACTTGTTCTCTGCATTTTGTTGATAAAACCCCACCAGCTGAAGTCTTGGATTTATGGCAAACCTTCCTTCAACACTAAATAAATCAATAGTTTCAGAGGTACCATTTTCACCTAATTTTTTAACAATATTCCGATTTACCCGTCCCAGTAAGGAAAAATGAGGAATGGGTGCAAATTGCATGGTAAGATCCAAAGAACTTAATTTTCCGTCAAAGTAATTTCCCCAGCTAAAATCAGAAAAAATATTTAACATTTTTGAGGGATCCGAACTTAGGAAAATCTGATTCCTTTGATAATTATACGTTCCTGTTTGAATGCGAACTCCCAGAGGTTCAAAAGGTTCTGTTAAATTTTGGTAAGCAAAATAAGTACCATACCCAATAAAACCCCCATTTTGTAAATTGAAGAATAGCGGCCAAAGGTTCACCTGCCTTTCGATAAGTTTCCCTGTAGAAGCTTGATGATAAATCTCGATATTCAGCCCCGGTTCAAAGGCTCGAATGACTTTTTTAAATGGTAAATGTTTTCCGCGATAATAAATATTTACGCCGGGCGTCGATCCAATTACATCCGTCCTGGAGACAAATCCAAGTTCAGGATTAAAACTTTTATTAACGATAGATTGAGTCCACCAAAATTTCAATTGGTTGGTGGCATAAAAATACTGAGCATATCCAGCGAATCCTGACTTTTCACCATTTGAATTGGTGGTATTCACCAACATAGTATTTAAGGAGTGTGATTGTCCCATGCGAAAAAAGCCATCTAACATACTGGTAGCGTGAATGCCATTTTGCCCTTCTTTTAAGGCAACCAAGCCACCAATCCTATGCTGTTCGCCCAGGTTTTCTGAAAATCTTCCTATAAAAAACCGGGTTGGATCCTCTCCGTTGAAACCCCGTTGCTGAATGGCCATTACGCCTGCATTTCTCTTTAAGGAACGGTAAACGTATCTGCTCCCCATATCAATGGGAATTGGATTGCCATTGTCATCCAGACCAATTCTTCTACTGAAGAAAGGTTGAATGCGCATAAATCCGCCAGAGAAATCAGGAGATGGACCGCCACCAACACCAAAAAGGGAAGCATTTTCAAGGAAGAACTGACGTCTTTCAGGAAAAAGAATAGAAAACCGGGTAATATTATTAATCTGCCTATCTACATCCGCTTGAGCAAAGTCCGTATTAAGGGTAACATCGAGAACAGAATTGGGATTAATGGCCCATTTTAATTCGCCCCCTAATTTAAGTGATTGTTGTTTTTTATCCTTTATTTCCGGTGAATATCTGTCCAAAGCACCCAAAACATAAGGTTGAACACGAATATTTGATTTTGGTGGGGGCGGTTTAAGATTAGTCAGCAATCCAGCATAAGCCATTCTTAAAGCACTGAAAGAGCGGGGGAAAGGTGAAAATGCCGAAGTTTCGTTCGTTGCGCGTCTGACTCTAATCATGTTGAACCCCCATTGTTGAATGGAATCAGTTAATTTTGGATATCGTAAGGTTTGCCAGGGAACGGCTACTTCTGCATACCAGCCTGAATCGGTCCTAATCGTGCGAACACGCCACAAACCATCCCAGTCTGAATCATAATAAAGGTCGTCGAACGACAACAAATCGCGTTGCACACCATAAGCATTCATGGTAAGAGCCATAGCATTCCTATTGTCATTAAATCCGTCAAAAGCTAAGGCAACCAGGTCATGCGAATTGAAATTGAAATCCCTTTTAAAATCTGTAGCACGAATGGCCTTTTTACCTAAAGAATCTGAGGCAAAAATGCCAAAATATAAATATTGCTTATTGTAAAGGACGCGTAAAAAAGTTTGTTGATTAGCAAGTTCGCCCTGATTAGGTTCAATTTGAAGAAATGAGGAATTTGCCGGTGTATTTTTCCATTCTTCCTCATTCAGCATTCCATCAATACGGATAGATTTTTCAATTTTTTTTGTTTCTATAGCTCTTTTCACCTTCCCGGGTGGAAATATTTCAGCATCCTGACACAATAATGGCACAACAAAAAAAAGTAAAAAATAAGTACCCAAGTTTAATTTGCGAGTGAAAAAAGTCATAAGTAAGGATTAAATGCATACAAAAGTAGCTATTCACCTTCGTAAAACGAAAAAACCCCCTGGTTTTCACCAAAGGGTTTTTTCAAAAAACTATAAAATATTAATCTTTTACACAACGCACGGAGAAACCTGACTTAATGTCATTATCGAAAACACCAACAGCATCTGAATTATAAATCATTGAAATATACCTTGATATGAGGGGACCTGATGTACTGGATGTCCACCAGCCACCACGATTAGTTATATCGGCAAAACTTCCGCCTGAACTTCTTCCACCGCCAGGTAAAGCGCTAAATCCTGAAGTATTAGTATTACTGTTTGGTAAAGTCCAGGAAGTAGTTGTTTTTAATTCATAACCAGCAGCTCCGAAACCTCCAAAAGGAGTGGACAATGATTGCCAATTATTTTCTGTAGCCACATGCCAGCCCGAAGGACATAATCCTCTTGGATCATTTACTGCATACCAATTATATAATTTACCAAAGGTTGCATCATTTGATGGGTCATTATTATAAAATGACCAGGCTCCGGAATTGGACAACGCCCATGAACCATCTATTGTAACATTTGGAATACTATCACCATTAGCATATTTAATGGTCTTTAAATTGGTAGTTAGCCATTCCAATCCATTTATGACTATAGACGAATAACGATTGTTTGAAGCATCAATAATTACTGGCAAAGTAGTGAAAGACACTTGATTACCATATCCAGTTCCAGCACTATTTGTAGCATAAGCTCTAACATAATAAGTTGTACTTCCATTCAAACCTCTCAAATTACTGGTAAATAAACCTGTTCCCGTTCCATTTTTAGTAGTATCTGTTGAAGGTAAAGTTGGATTTTGAGAAATTCCCCAAACAATTCCTCTATCTGTAATGGCAGCTCCACCATTGGAAGAAATATTACCTCCACTTATCGCTGAAGAATCTGTAATACTAATAATATTGCTTGTTGTTAACGTAGGTACAACAGGTAAGGTAACTAAGCTATCCAAATTTCCATAAGACGTACCCATAATATTGGTAGCAAAGGCTCGAATATAATATTTTGTATTTCCAATTAAGCCTGTAATATTTGTTGTCCAATCCAAACCTGCTGTAGTATCTATTAATTTAGTGTTTGAGATTGTTGGATTAGTTGTTGTACCATAAACTAAACCCTTTTCTGAATGTGCCGCACCTCCGGTTAAAGAAATTGTACCTCCGGAAGTGGCAGATGTAGAAGTTATCGACGTGACGGGCTTAGTAACTACCGTTGGGGGTACTGCTAACGTTGTAAAAGTTACCTCATTACCATAATTAGTTCCTTTATTATTGGTCACGTAAGCGCGGACATAGTAGGTAGTTCCAGGAGGTGTTAAACTGTTAAGATTACTGGTGAATGATCCAGTGCCAGAACCATCAGTAGTACTAAAATGACTTAATGTAGGCATTGTTGAAGTATTCCAGACAATACCTCTTGCTGATATTATACCACCTCCATTAGCTGTTACGTTACCTCCTGAAATGGCTGAATTTGATGTTATGGAAGTAACAGGCGTTGTTGTTACTGTCGCCAGAACCGATGTAGATGTTGTAAAATTAAGTTGAGAACTGTAACCAGTGCCCGTTGCATTGGTTGCGTAGGCACGGACATAATATACAGAATCACCTAACAAACCTGTCAATTGACTTGTAAATGGTGCAACTCCTGAGCTATCTGTTGTTTTTGAGTTTAAAGTGGTTGGATTAGGTAAAGTGCTCCAAACGACCCCTTTACTTAAAATAGCAGCGCCTCCATCAGAAGTGATTGCCCCACCGCTTCTTGCAGAAACATTGGTTATTAAATCTATCGGATTAATAGTAACCGTAGGCACTACAGGTGTTAAAGTAGTAAAACTCACCTCATTTCCATAAGCTGTTCCTGCACTATTGGTAGCATAGGAACGAACGTAATAAACCCTTGATCCAGCTAAACCTCTAATCGTATCAAGAAAAATATTATTTATTGACCCATTGATTGACCTATTTTTAGTTACAACAGGATTTTGTAATGTATCCCAAACCACACCTCTTGCCGTAATTGGCGCCCCCCCATTATTCACTACAGATCCACCCGTTGCAACACTTACACTAGTAATAGATGAAAGCGCTATGGTTGTAAGGGAAGGTGGCGTCGGCACAGGAGTAGTAAAAGTTACCTGATTGCCATAAGCTACTCCCGATGAATTTACGGCATAAGCTCTTACATAGTAAGTCGTACTCCCCAATAAACCATTCATATTACTTATAAAAGAACCCGTTCCAACACCATTTCTAGTAGTGTCATTTGCTACAGTTGGATTTGGTGAGGTACTCCAGCAGATTCCTCTGGCTGTTACCGGCGTTCCTCCGTCAGAAGATATATTGCCACCACTTATAGCCGTAATATTAGTCACGGAGGTAGCTACATTTGTTGTTAAGGTAGCAAAGGCAGGTCCGGACCACATTGGAACGCCTGTTTGCGATAGAAATAATCCCTGACCAGGGAGACCTTGTTGAATTTTCACCCAGGCCGTTCCATTCCAAAATAAAATATCTCCTGCGGTATTTCCGGTTTGTGGAAGTCCGACTTTTTGATTCCAACTGGCAGTATCCACCGCCGTAATGCCCTTTGCTACACTAGTACTATAAAGTGGATCCGACTCTGTGTAACTATCCAATTTATCATTCCAATAAGCCGTATCAACAGCGGTAATACCCTTTGCTACACTTGCATTAAACAAAGGATCAGATTCAGTAAAGCTATCCAATTTATCATTCCAATAAGCCGTATCAACAGCGGTAATACCCTTTGCTACACTTGCATTAAACAAAGGATCAGATTCAGTGAAACTACTTAATTTTTTATTCCAATAGGCCGTATCAACTGCTGTAATACCTTTTGAAATACTCACACTGAACAAAGGATCATATTCTGAGTTCCATAATGCCGTATCAGCAGAGGTAATACCTTTCGCCACACTAGCATTAAATAAAGGATCATTTTCCAGGAAGCTACTCAGCTTATTATTCCAATAAGCTGTATCCACCGCCGTAATACCTTTCGAAATGCTGGCATTAAACAAGGGATCCAATTCTGTTAATGGACCTGTTACCTTTTCTGCGGATTTAGCATATATAGAAAAAGGTACACTAAGTAGTTGAGAAACAACAATCAAAGTATAATTTTTACCCCCATTTGGATCTGTCTCAGATTTTACATAGAATGGACCTTTTGACCAATCTATCCCTGACATCGTACCAAACAATGGCGCGCCTGAACCTATATTTAAATAAACTAATCCATTCAAATTTGTTTTTTCATTGTGTTCCTCCTGATATAATAATACATCTGCTGCAGAACCGCTTAGAATACTTATACGCATTCCCACCGATACATTGGAAACCAATTCATTATTACTATTTCTAATAATAGCCTGATAACTGATTAAATCAGGGGCTTGACCAAAGCCAATGACATGTATCATACTAAAAAATAAGAAGAGAATACTTCCTTTCATTACTCCTTTCATAGTTTTAATTTTTTGTACTTTTTGCTGGTGTGCCTTCTTCCTTTTTGTCATCGGCCTTATACTGCTTTATGGCCTCTGGTTTAGATGTTAATTTAAAGGCTAAAAAAATAACATGATTCCCACCTCTTGAATAATCATTAATGGCAGACAATGGCATTTCAAACTGATAGCCAATTACAAATGGATGCCATGAAATTAAGGCATTTGCACCCATTGATTGCCTTCCCGTTAAGGCTGCATAACCATAATTCCTGAACACAGGAGAAACTGTAAAAAAAGAACTTGGTGACGATATAAATTTAAAATCTAACATCATATCAAATTGATAATCCGAGTTTCTTTGCGTTCGAATTAATACATTAGGCCTTATGACAATATTTTCTTTCGCTTTTAAATCAATCCCTGAATTAATAAAGACAGTAAAGGCATTTTGAATATCATCTTCATTCGTAAAAATAGTACTTACTCTTGGTATGATATTATAGGCTGAGACACCCAAATTAAAGCCATTCGAATAGAAATTGAACCCGAAATTAGCGTTAGGGTATGAATCCGACCATTTATCTGGATTATTAATAGTTAAATCATCTGATTCTTCAGGTTTGAAGTTTGAGTTATCAACACTATATTGGTTATAGGTTGCTGATAAACCAAAGGAAAAACCTGTCAAGGGATCTTTCCCTTTTTTCCCACCGCTAATATGATAGGCAAAGGTCGATTCAAATCCAGAAAATCCAGTGGCACCATTTTGATCTTTAAAGCCATTAATTCCTACGCCTATTCTACTCTTAGAAAATGGATAATCCATCGAAATAACTTGCGAGTTTGGGGAATTATCAAAACCTACCAATTGTCTCTTGTATATTAAGGCGATGTTACCATTATTTTGAGCTCCTGCCAAAGCAGGGTTAGTCAAATACGGTTTAAAAAAATGTTGGTTTTGGAAGATATAATTTTGTCCATTTCCAGTAATACTATAGATAACTAAAAGGACAGGCAATAATTTTTTCATACGCTTTTTATCTTAGTAAGGTAAAATTCCCTTTCAACGGAACGGCGTCTTTTGATATCTGAATGACATACCAATAATCACCCGCAGTAGCAGGATAATTATTAATCATTCCATTCCAGCCAGGCGATGATCCGGGGTATTCAATTAATAATCGTCCTAATCTGTCAAAAATAAATACCTTTGATTCTGGTTTGAAAGCCAAGGCAGGAATAGACCATAAATCATTTTTGCCATCCTCGTTGGGTGTAAATACATTTGGTACCTTAATATCGCTCTCAATCACCTTAACCATAACATTACAGGTTTTTTCCCCAATGATAAGTGGGAAAAAGGCTATTCCTGCTGTATCGGGCTTTCCAGTCAAATTGAAAGATAAAATGCCTCCGCTACTGTTTAATAGCAAAGAATCGGCTTTTAATGTTAATCCATTAACAACGGATGAAGCTAAATTAACAGGATATGATTTCTTATTATTCCCTCCCTGATAACTTATGGTTACTACGCCGGAATAATCTAATTTTGAACCTACATCCTTTGGATTAACCACAATGCTATTACAATTCAAAGTGGAAATTTTAGGTTCCAGTATGGTCACTGGCAGGTTAAATGTGCAGGTTTTTGCACCAAATGTTACATTAAACACAGCAAGACCTGTATCAGCAGGGGTACCCTTAATTACCAATTCAACAGATCCATTCCCATTAGCTAGTTTTCCCGGCTGTAAACTCAGGTTCAACCCTGATACGCCAGATGATGGTAAATTAAGACCTAAAAAATAAGCCCCATTACCTTTTAAATAAGGTAATATCATAACCCCATTATAAACTTCCCCCTTGTATATCTCTTTATTATCTATAATAATCCCACTACAAGATAATTCCTCTACTTTAGATACAAGTTCATACACAGAGGGTTGCTGTATTCCCTGGTTAATATTAAAATCAGGACTTATTTCATTTGAAAAAAAAACCTGCCCGACAGTTACCTGAGCTGAGCCTATGACATCATTAACAACACCACTTCCCCCTGAGGCTGGCATAAAAGGAATACTGTCCTGTCCGTTCGCCAAATTGTTTAGACTAATACCAACAAACAGGGCGACTAATAAAAAAAATGGAAGGTGTTTATACATCACTTTTGTAGTTGTATTTAAAACTATTAAACTGTATTAAACTGAAATTTAAGGAAGTAGCTACAAATATAAACAAATTAATTATATATTACAATAATTATAAACTTAATATGTTAATTTAAATTTATCACCCTAAAAAGCGTTTTAAATAAACAAAAATCAAATTTTCATTTTTTTTACATCCTTAAAATTGATATCCGACACCTAGAAAAGTAGCCAAAAATGAGTTTGTTTTTGATGTATTTCCTTTTGATATACCCATTTTAGCTTCGGTAAAAAAAGATAATCTTGAAGTAACCTGAAGAGATCCACCTATACTTCCCATCATCAAAATTTCAGTTGAAATCTTGTTACTTACTTGACTATATTTATAGCTACTATTATTGGAAAGTTCAATAAATTCATAGGTGATTTGGGCAGGCATAGTTATTTTAGCACCCAGACCAATACCTGAATATACCTTGATTTTTTTCTTATTCAGAAAATAATAGTTTGTTGAAATAGTTGGTATAATATTTCTCTCTATTCCTTTTATTTCATGTAAAGTAAATGTCCCCAGCGGATTATTACTGGAAGAAAGCATCACTTTGCTGCTGCTTAAGTCTTCTGTTTCAAAAAAATGTTGCGTGAAAATAAGAGAAGGTACTAAGCTAAACCTTGGTGAGATTACCCATTCTGTGGACCACTGCAATGCTACCGGATTTTTTATCTCATCTAAACTTAGTGGTATAAATGCCCCCGCTGACAGGCCAACTTTTATGCTGGTTTTTGATTCCTTTTTATTTTCATCTGGTATTTTTATTTCTTCTTTTTTTTCAACCAGGCTAACACTCAATGTATCTACAATCTGTAAAATGGACTCTTGTTTTTTATCTATCTTTTTGACCTCCGATATTATTTCCTCTTGGTGGGTTAAAGCTTCCGACGGAACAGCTAAAATGGGTTGATTCACGACAGGCGAAACTAACTTTTCCTTTAACACACGATTAACATAAGCTAATTTGTATAGCGTATCATGAATATATTTTTCTTTCTCAACGATAATGGTATCCCTTACTATCGATGGATTATATTGGCTATTCTCTGAAAAAGATTTTTCCAGTTTCAAATGATGTAAGGCAGTGCCACTCCAAACAGCATAACCCGTTATAAAAGGTAATAAAATCCACGGTAGAACTTTCAGCCAATTCCGTCTCTTTGATTGATATTGATCTAATTTAGAAGTCAAATCATACCAGTCCTCCTCCTCCGGATCAATGATTGAACGAGCATTTTTCAAATTTTCGGAAAATATATGGTCGAATTCGTTATCGCTCATGATATGTCAGGATTGTCAGTTTTTCTATACATATTGGTATTTAATCATTAATGCTTTCAGTTGAATTCTTGCTTTCGCAAGATTAGATTTAGAGGTTCCCGTGGAGATATTTAGCAGTTGAGCAATTTCCTCATGAGATAATTGCTCTATCACATAAAGATTGAAAACGAGACGATATGCAGGAGAAAGTTTTTGAATAAGCAGTATCTTCTCCTCAATATCCATTTTATTAAGCCATTGTATATCAAATCGTTCTGATGTATCAGGAATTTCATCCTTTTCACTGGTTTTGATTTTATTCACATCGGCCCTATACTTATCAATCGCCACTCTTTTAGCCAGTTGTGTTATCCAACCCTTAAAATTAGTGCCTTGTTGATAAAGATTTATTTTAGTGAAAATTTTAAAAAACACATCGTTTGTGACCTCCTTTGATTCTTCAAAAGATCCAACATAACGCCTGACAATAGAAAAAACGAAACCATAATAGAACTCATAAATTTCTTTTTGAGCGGCTCTATTATCAACCCTGCAACTATTTAGTACTTTCTCTAATTTTTCATCAATCATTGAGAACCATTCTATCTATTTCCTTTAACGGTAAGGAGAAAAAATAGGTTGCCTCGTTATACTGATGTTTTTCTGTTTACTACATGAATTATTATTCCGTAAAACAATAAGATTATAGTGCCTAATACCCCTGACAGAATGGGATCGATTGAACTATTTAACCAACTGAATGACTCAGGTAAATTTCGGGAAAAAGTACTCCATGAAATGACTATTATACTCAAAGAAATAGCCACTAAACCATGGAAATAGGATAATTTTATTTTGAGTAAAGCGAGTAAAAATAGCCCAAGTATGCCTCCTCCAAAAATACCAGATAATTGCCACCAAACATCTAGCGCACTTTTTGCCTGAATCATCCAAATGGCAAATAAGGTTCCAAGGATGCCCCAAACCCAGGTAGCTGATTGAAGGATGAACATTTGTTTCTTTTCACTTATATTTTTATCAAATCTTCCTTTTAAGAAATCAATCCAAATAACAGTAGCTGAGCAATTTAGTGCTGAGTCAACGGTACTCATTGCTGCGGCAATAATGGCAGCAAGAATGAGACCTTTGAGTCCCACAGGCATTTGTGTAGCAATAAAATAAGGGAAAACCTGATCTCCTTTGGTAATATTAGAAGGAAGGGAATCCTGTATTTGATAAAAATAAAACAAGGCTGTTCCGATAAAGAGAAAGCAAACGGTAAGAAACAAATAAATAATGGTCGCCAGTTTCATAGATTTTGCCGCTTCCTCAGTGTTCTTAACCGTGGTATATTTTTGAACATAATTCTGGTCTGCCAAAAGATTCCTAAGATTTTCCGTTAAACCATAGATGATCATCACCCATATCGTTCTTTTATCAAATGAAAAATCAGATAATCCCCAGGAAAATTTACCCGTATCGTAGGCTTGAGAAAAAAGTTCCGGAGAAGACAAAAACACCATATTTCCTAAAAATATTACGGTGTAAATAATACCGGCAATCATTACAATAGATTGCATAACATCTGTCCAGATAACTGCCTCTACCCCACCCATGAGCGTATATATAATGGTGATAAAACCAATGGCTATGATGATCCATATTAAACTCCCACCAATGAATGGCTGAATGAGTAAAGCCACCAAATACAAAATAACGGCCATGCGACCCACCATGAATAATAAAAAGGAAAATGCTGCATATAATCTGGCCCAGGAACCAAGACGTTCCTCTAAAAAGGTATAAACGGAGATTAGATTTAATTTTCTGTATAATGGAATAATCTTAACCACGGCCAACCAGCTTACCGGTATCATGCAGAGGGAAAAAATAATGGGATGCCAGTCAGAGTCAAAAGCTTTTCCTGGTGTAGCGATGTATGAAATACTACTGGTATAGGCACTCATCACAGCCAAACCTGCTGCCCATCCTGGTATTTTCCCATTTGCCGTCATAAACTGACCTGCCGTTTTCATTTTTCTGGCAAAATAAAAGCCCATCCCCAATAAAATAAGGCCGTATAACGTAAGAACCACATAGTCAAAAAAAGCTAAGTTCCCCATTGTCAATATTTTAATAAAACTATTTTTTTAAGAATGGATATTTATCCTCTAAATACTTCATGGAAGATTCCAACTTTTTTAATCCCTCATTTGCCATTGGAAAAAGAGGCGGCATAGCCTTATTTTGGCAAATGCCTTTCAAAGCGAGCGCTGCCTTTATGCCCTTCATGAATCCGTCAAAATATACCGCTCGGTCCAGCTCTTTCACAATTTGCTGAAATTCCATTACTTTAGTCAAATCTCCTTGTTGAAAGGCTTCGAATAAACCGACAAAAAGCTGTGGATA
>JANQZX010000134.1 GCA_030728245.1 Saprospiraceae bacterium
TGGACGGAACAGGCATGGATTACAACTGGTACAACATGGGACGCCTGATGCGACAGGCTACCCTGGGGGTCAACTTCAACGACATGAAGGAATTTGTGAAAATGACGCCTGAAAAATGGATCGATGAACAGTTGAAGGTTCCTTCGCCGAATATGTTGGAGAAAACTTTGAAGGACCAGGTTTTATGGCGTGAATATGTGTAGTCTTTGGGTTGGGATTTCGGTTCCGATACACTTACATTCTTAACTAGAAGTATAGATTTCGATGTTGCATGGTGGAATCATAATCTGAGGAATAAAGATTATTTAAAACAAAGATTGGCGTTTGTTCTTAGTCAAATTTTTGTTATTTCATCAAGATCTGATGTCATAAGTGAACATGCACATGGAATGGCTAGCTATCATGATATGCTACTAAAACACATAACAGGTAATTTCCGAGATTTATTAATGGAGGTTAGTTTACATCCAAGCATGGGTATTTATTTAAGTCATTTTAACAATTCCAAGTCCATTCAGGAACGAAATATCCATCCCGATGAGAATTATGCAAGAGAAATTATGCAATTATTCACAATAGGCCTCCACCAGTTGAATATTGACGGCAGTTTGAAAAGGGACTCATTGGGAAATCCTTTACCAACTTACACTCAGAAAGATATTAAGGAATTAGCTAAAGTTTTTACTGGGTTAAGTGCGGGTCGTGCCGGTCAATTTAGTAATCCCAATACTCCGGTCAATTTCGGTTTTGACAGGTGGCAAACTGATTTTTCAGTTCCAATGGTTCTGTATGAAGCTTGGCACGAGCCTGGCACAAAATCCTTTCTAAATACGACGATTCCAGCTGGACAGAAAGGGATGAAAGATATAGAGATGGCAGTAGAACACATCTTCCGTCATCCTAATATTGGTCCATTTATTGGGAAGCAACTCATTCAGAAACTGGTGACCAGTAATCCAAGTCCTGCCTATATCAAAAAAGTAGCAGAGACTTTCAACGATAACGGAAAAGGTATTCGGGGTGATATGGCTGCTGTATTCAAGGCCATCCTGCTACATCCTGAAGCTCGGTCCTGCGAATCATTGCAGTCTCCAACTCAGGGTAAACTGCAGGAACCCATGGTGCGGTTAATGGAAAGGACCAGGAATTATAAGTTAATCCCTGATGCCAATAACAAAATATTTACTGATGGTGGTGACTCGAGGTGGCGTTTCGACCAAAACATTCTCACTGCCCCAACGTATTTAATTTTTATCTGCCGACCTACTCTCCACTTGGTGCATTAAGGAGTAATAATCTGCTTGGTCCGGAATTTCAAATGCATAATTCAACCAGTTCTATACGATGGGCAAATTCAGCGATGAGTCCTGATTGGTTAATGAATTATTACTGGCGAATGCAGAGGGAAGGATTTTATGAAATAGAACTTTCTGATTTATATTCCTATGCCAACGACCCTGAGGCACTTTTGAATCAATTGGACAAAAGATTTACCCGTGGTCAATTGACTTCTAGAACACGAAGGTTAATAAAATATAATATTGACCGTAATTTGAATACAAAAAATCGAATAAATAATGCTATCGGGATACTCTTATTGTCACCTGAATACAATATCTTGAAATGAACAGAAGAAACTTTCTTAAAGTAGGGGGTTGCACTGGCATGGGCTACCTCACGCTGTATAACTCCGCTATCAATCTTAAGGCTATTAGCGCAGCTGCCCTTGACAATTCGGAATCTACAGATGACTACAAAGCCATGGTCTGCATACTTCTTGCTGGGGGCAATGATTGTTACAATATGTTGGTTCCTATGGATCCTTCGGCTTATAAAGCTTATGCTGACTCCCGGTCAAACATGGCTTTGCCTACCAGAAATCTGATTGCCCTGGATCCATCCCTGACAGGCGGTGTTCCTTATGGTTTACATCCTGCTATGCCTGAACTGGAGGACCTGGTTTCTTCGGGAGAATGCGTTTTTATCAACAATATAGGTACGCTGGTTGCTCCAACGAATAAAGCAAAATATCTGAATGGTTCATCTCGGGACATTCCCTTAGGACTATTCTCTCATACTGACCAGGAACAACAATGGCAAACGGGTATTCCTACAGACCGGGTCCGAACAGGCTGGGGAGGACGAGTGGCAGATTTAATGAAGGATATGAATTCTAACCAGAAACTTTCCATAAGCCTTTCATTAAGTGGAACTAATCTTTTTCAACAAGGGTTGGAAACAATTCCCTATAGCTTGAATTCTGATAATGGAGCTGAGCGATTTTGGGCATATAATAGAGGAAGTGAATGGGATTCCCGGAGTATGGCGATTGATAGCCTGATGTATTATAATTATCAAGATGCTTTCAAGCAGACCTATATCGACCAGATTCGTAAGGCAGTTGAAGGAGAGGAAGTTTTCCGTGAAGCTTTCAATCGGCGGGAATATTTTTCTTCCTCATTTAATAATGATGATATTTCAAGACAATTAAGAATGGTAGCTAATACCATAGCTGCACGTAAATTTCTTGGTGTGAAACGTCAGGTCTTCTTTGTGAGTATGGGTGGTTTCGACCATCATGATTACCTACTGGACCACCACAACAGGGACTTAAGTAGAGTATCACGCGCTATTGGCTCTTTTTACGCAGCCATCAAGGAACTTAAACTGGAAAAACAGGTCACCACTTTTACCATTAGTGAATTTGCGCGTACCCTGACGTCTAACGGAGATGGAACCGATCATGCCTGGG
>JANQZX010000135.1:0-10886 GCA_030728245.1 Saprospiraceae bacterium
ACCTGGTCATTATTCCCAATCATGCAGATTCTTTGTTATTCGTAGCTACCGATGCCGGGGTATATGGATCTGTTAATGGTGGACTTAACTGGCATAAACTTGGTACAAATTTACCCATGGTGGCCGTTTATGATTTACATTACGTACCTGAAAAAATGGAATTAATTGCAGGTACTTTTGGCAGATCTATTCATACCTATAATTTAAAAACATTACTAGAAAAAAAATATTCCTTAAAGGTATCTCCTACCAATCTTTTCATACCTTCAATAGGAGGTAATTTTCCTTTAAATATTGTATCTAATACGCAATGGACCATTTATAAGTCTAGCTCTTTCATACGAATTACCCCCACTTCGGGTGTCGATAATAGTTCTGTAAGTGTGATTTGTGAGCCCAATAACAGCCTATTACCCAGATCTGATAAAATAGTGGTCAAAGGAACGGGCGTAGATTCAACGATTGTGTTGTTAACTCAATATGGAGTATTACCTACTTTTACCGTTTCACCTCAAAATATAAGTTTTACTTCTGGTAATCAAAGTCAAAAAATATCTATAGTGACGAATACCTCCTGGCGGGTATTCAAAAATGTAGATTTTATTAGTACAAATGTTATTACGGGTTCGGGTAATGCGTCTATTGATGTTACCAGTTCTCTTAACTCAAATGGTACCTCAAGAACTGGATTATTAAAATTTCTTCCAAATGGAATGGATACCATTTTTGTAAAAATAACACAGGCGGGAAATGCGGTATCTGTTAATAATGAAGTAAGTAAAAAATATTCTCCTTTTCAGGTATTTCCCAACCCAATACTAAATGATTTAATAACCTTAAGAAAGACCAATAGTTTATTTGAGGAATCTACCACCGTTTCCCTGTATCAGGTGAACGGACATTTGATTAAAAGCTATCAAGTACCCATATTTAGTGGAGAGAAGGTGCTTAGTTTACCTCAATTATCCAACGGTATTTATCTATTGGTCGTGCTAAATGGTAAAAATCAAATAATTCATTCAGAAAAATTAGTGAAATAAATTAATCTACTCTGCCATTTCTATGTACAATCGTCGCAGTAGGTTGCTGGGTACCCATTATTATTACATCCTGAATATTTACATGATTTGGTCTGGATGCCATAAAATAGATTGTTTCAGCGATATCAAAGGCTGTTAAGGGATTAAAATCACTGTAAATATTAGCTCTTTCTTTATCCCCATCAAATCTGACCATTGCAAATTCAGTATCTTCAACATGACCAGGTGAGATAGAAGCTACTCTGATATTGTGGGTATGTAAATCAATTCTCATACCTTCAGTAAGTGCAATCACAGCTGCTTTGCTTGCACAATAAACATTGCCATTTGGATAAGTTTGTTTACCTGCTATGGATCCCAAATTAATGATAAAGCCACTTTTTTCTTTCATCATTAGGGGAATAATAGCTCTTGAAACATAAATAAGACCTTTAACATTGGTATCAATCATTTCCTCCCAATGAGCTAAATTTCCTTCTTGAAAAGGGGCAAATCCTTTTGCTTTGCCTGCGTTATTTAGCAGAAAATCTATCTTTCTCCATGCTTCCGGCAAAGTAGAAAATGCTTTACTTACCTCCATTTCATTTCTAACATCTAGCGTTATCAATAAAATATCGATAGGATACATTGATTTTATCTGATGAGCAACCTCCTCTAACTTTTCTTTTCTCCTGGCTAATAAAATTAAAGAATAACCTTTACTGGCAAAATAATACGCCGAAGCAAGACCAATACCAGCATTAGCACCGGTGATACAGGCTATTTTTCCTTTATTTACATTATCGAAAGGTAGTATATTGTTCACAGTATTATTGATTAAATAGTATCAACTTCAAATGCAAGATCATTTTCAGGTATCTTGAGTTCAGGGTTATTTTGAATGGCTTTTAAATAAAACTCTCTGGCAATTTTTTTCTCTCCTTCATAAAGGTAGAAAGTAGCAAGATCATAATATGCAAACTTATGATTTGGTAAAACTTCAATGGTTTTTAGGTAATATTCTAAAGCCTTATATGGCTTGTTAGAAATATTACTTAAATAAATGGCGTAGGTATATAAAGCTTCTTTAGGAAATGAAGATTGTTTTATGCACTGCTTTAACAAACTTCCTGCCCTTTCCATTTTTTCCGGGAAATGTGTTATTAGGATACTTGCCAATTCATACAAAGATTCTCCATAATTTGGTTCAATAAGCAATAGTTCCTCTAAAACAGTTTTTGCCTCTTCCCATTTCTTTTGACTTAGTAAAATTTTAGATAAAGCTAATTTTGCCTCTGTCTGATGTCCATTTCTTTCAATAAAATGTTGTAGGAAACCAATTTTTTGATGTTCACTTTCGGCTTCTCTTAATACAAGTTTTAAATGAAAAAATTGTCGTTCAACATCTTTAGGATATTGTTTTTCGATTTGTTTATACAATGAAGTAGCTGCTTCTAAGGAAGATTCTGTTTCAACAGTAGGTAATACTTGCTCTTCTACTTCCTGTTCTTCTTGTTTTTCCTCTTCCTCCTTTATAGTAATTTCTTCTTTTTCTTCATCCTCCTCCTCTTTTACTATTTCTTCCACTTTAGTGACTGAAGTTTCAAAAGTAAACGAATCCTCAGGTGCAGCTTGTTCTGCACGAGGAAGCGTTAAATCAGTGGTTCCAATGGGTAAAGTAGGTTTATATTCTGAAATAACCTCACTTACTGAATCCTTGTTCGATGAACTCATGAAATTAAACTCACCGCTATCTATTTCAGAGGACGGGGCAACATCAATTTCCTCCTCTTCAAAAACCGTATATTCTGGAATTGAAAAAGGTGGAGGAAAGTTTAGGTCATTATCTAGGATTTGCTCCGGTTCATCCTCTAAAAATAAATTATCCTGAAAAGGGAATTCAATTAATTGGTCTTGTAGTAATTGATATTTATTTTTTAACGATCTGCATTCAACGAGAGATGGGGGCAAAAACTTTCTTAAGTGCCTTAAAGTTTCGCCCGCTTCTGAAGAAAGCATTCTCAATAAATTGGAATGATTTTCAAATTCCATTTTCTCAGCCTCCTCAGCCCTAATTTCGGTTTTCCGACTCCTGGCTTCTAAATATTGACTTTGCCAATAATTTATATAGGGTATGATATCTCCTATTTTATCAATGGTTGTTGGTACTTCCTTAAGTTCACTTGTCATTGGATCAGATTCAGTTCCGTTTACCAATATTGGAACTAAATTATTAGCCTTCTTGGTAACTAATGATAAGGTGTTTTGCATGCACGAAAGAGATCGTAAAAAATTTACACTAATCAAAAGCACGATGGGGCCATCAAAATGCTCTAACTGATTAAATATTGAAGGTTCGGCATGACTATTGGAACTCACTAGTTTAAACTGGATATTGGTATTTTTAAAATCCTGTAGGATTTTATTAACGGATGTTTGATTTTCCTGACAATATGCTAAGGCTACCACTTGATTCATGATAATTATGATTTATTTATTGGAAATATTAAGTAATTTTTCAATGGATTCTTCAAAATCTCTTTTAAAAAATTCATATTGACTTGTGGCTGGACCATTAAAACCAGTATGAATTTTTACAACCCTATTATTTTCATCCAAAATTAACAAGGTCGGAAAAGCTGTTATCCCATTCAGCATAGGTAATACTTTTGATGCTTCCTCTTTATTATATGATCCAGCCCACAATATTGGATAAGGTATTTTTAATCTTGTCTTATAAGAAGATAAAATAGGCAGCACTTTTTCTCTTTCTGAATAACGTTCAAAAGCTAATCCAATAACAGATATATTTTTCTCTTTATTTTTTGAAAGATAGTCTAATAAAAAATTAGTTTCGTCCAAACAATTGGGACACCACGTGCCAAATAATTGAATAATTTTCACTTTACCTTTGACGTCATTTAATGAGACAAGATTTCCATCAATATCAGGAAACTCAAAAGAAAGAGGCTGATCATTTACTAATTGTGTAATCGAGTTAGGATCTCGTAATGTCCTATTTTTTTGCGGCTTTGCTTTCCAGATGGTTTGATAATGTTTACCTGACCTGAAAATACCATTTATGGTAGAATCAGGATTAATTTTTCCTTCGAATAGGTAAGCATGAGACCCATCAAATACGGATAAATATAATTTATTTAGCTGAACAGTACCTTCTAAATATCTATAATCTCCTGTTTCAGTTAAAAAAGTTCCTGTTAAATAATTCCCATTTTGTTTGAATTCAGCTACTCCCGGATAAGGATCTTCCCCCTCAACAAGACCAAATTCAGTTTCCCATGAACCAGTTAAATTCATAATTGGTTCTTTTTTTAGCTGAGTAAATCTATGGTTTTGTCCAAATTTCGCAACAAATGGAATTTTATTATATTCAGTTCTATAATTAATAACCCATTCTCCCTCCATGACATTTTCCTCATATAAACCATGTAAATAGGTATCATAAGTAGGGAAATTTATTCTAAAGGTGTCTTTTGCTAAATACTTATCCCTACCAAAATATATCTCCGAAGCTCTAATTTTTTCAGTTCCGTTTATTAGATCCATGACAAAACTGTCTTCGGTAATATAGGTAATCTCAAATGTAAATGGTAATTCACCATCTGTAACTTCATCAAATTTAAGATTTAATTTTTCAGGAAGAGGTTCTCCTTTAGGATTTGAACTAACAGGCCTTGAATCAAGTTTCAAAACGCCCCTCCAAGATCCATTGGGTAATCTTGAAAAATGATCATCTGTCACTAAACAAGACGCACAAAGCAATAAAATGGTAAGGGAAGAAAATAAATTCAATGTGATAAATCTCATGTAAGTCTCTCAATTATTTGATGTTCAATAATCGTGCGAAAATATACACTTTTTTTCTAAATATACTTACATTAAGCAGTAAATAAAATAGAAATTTTAAGAACCCATTACAAGAAAGTCAATGTCAAGTTTATGCTCTTGATATCTATTTTTAATCATTTCATATAATACAGGATCTATAACCTCAAAATTATTATCCTGTGTATTGGTGAGGCAATATAACAATTTGGATTTGATAAAATTAGGCAGTTTAAATGAATTTAACTTTTCAACTAAAATAAAATCATTTTGAAAATTATAATTCAGGGGTAAATCATATTTTGTGCGTTGAGATAATTCTAAAAAATTAGAGATAGACTTCTTTTTTAATATAAAAAAGGCATAATTTTTTATTATAACATCAGGGCAAAAACAGATAGTTATCAATTGGTCATCGGAAATAATATTTTTATCAATAGCTTCAATTAAAGCAAAATACCTGGGAATAACATCTGTCGATGCAGGATTTTGGAAAATCAGGGAGAGAAGGGTATTTGTATAATTTTGTTTAACAATAGGAATAAATTTTTCTAGCTTCCTTATAATTTTATTTTGATTTGATTCCTGGAAAATTGGAAGCAAATAAGCCTTCTCTTGTTTGTCTAAAATTAATCCTAAAATTTCTAAAGCAATTATCTGATTTTCAACTTCTAAACTACTATTTAATGTTTTTATACTATTAATAATTTCCTTTTCATTTGCTAAGGATAGGCACATGTATATCATGTCCATCAAATTAATTATTTCAGTGTTAATACTTAATTTCAAATCGACACCTGCTTTATCATCTAAAGTATTTAAAATAGATAGAAATGACCCATATTTATCAATAAGCATTAACAATATTTCATAATAAATAGTATTTTTTTCTAAAAATAAATTATTTTTTTTCGATAAAATTTTTAGTATTGAATATAAAATATCATTATTAAAGGCTTTAAGCTTTAAAAGAACATTATCTATATTATCAACGGGTAAATTTTGAAAATATGTTGCCAATACTGTTTCTTGTGTTATTCGAGCTTTTATGTCACTATATTTTATTATTTTTAAATCATCTGTTGAATTAAAAGGAGTAGATAGATTTGTCATTGCTGACATTGTATTAAACTTAATACTATCTGGTATTACATCCATTTTATTATTTCCCGAATTTATATCAAATGAAACCATTCTAGCTATTCTATGCATTAGTTTTTCTCTATATAATGGACTTAGAATAGCTGACATTTTAAAAATGATACCAGCAGAAATTAAAATAAAAATATGTAACAGAGTAAATTTAGTATAAAATTCTGTCGAGTATGAAATAGCAAGTAATACTACTCCAGCGATTAGTTGTCCAAAAGTTTTACCATAGCCGTCACCGTAATTTTGTACAATAGATTTAATTTTCCCAACGTAAACCTGAAAAAGAATACTAATGGACGGGGTAAATAATGCTCTGGATAAAGAACGTTCCATTATTTTACTCATTAATGTTGCTATAAAAAGGAAGGTAATAGCTCCAAAATAATTAGAAAAAAGCCCTATAACGGTAACGATTCCAATAACCAAACTGAATGCAAAAAGTCCAACTTGAACACCAAATAACTTCAGCATTTTATTGGATAGCGTGGTCTTTAAAAAAAATTCAAATAATTTACTGAATCCAAAAATACTTCCGAAAAAGGCAGCCAGGTATTTTGTTTCTGTAATGATTTCTTTTGTAATTAACATTAAGGAATAATCAATGGTAGATTGGATAAAAACAGAAAATAATACAGAAAAGAAAATTAATCTAAAAAATGGCGATTTCATTAATTCATAGAAGGTAGTATTTGTTTCTTTAATTTTATTGTTTAATTCCACTTTTTTTGAGTGTACAGATTTTCTTAATGGCAAAATAAATAATAAAATCAAGAAACAAGTGATACCAATTAAGGATATTAACAACAAGTTAGATTCCTTAGTTATAATACCTTGACTTATTATAAATGGTACTGACAAATAGGCAATAATGGCTGAAATAACCTCACCAGAGCTAATTAAACCTGTAAATTTCTTGTTTTGACCTAGATTTAGAAGGATAGTTGGTAATTTCCAAAAAACAAGTAATACAAAATTTCCGCTTATCCAAAACCATGAATATGATAAAAAAATTACAAGATTATTGTTTTCAAAAGTAGTACAATAATGCCATACAATAAGGAGACTAATGGAAATAAATAAAACAAATAAAGATGTTACAGATAAGAAACTATATTTTATTTCTAATTTATTATATATATTAGTCATTAAACTACCGCCCAGGCCTGAGACGATATATGCTAATGGCAATGTATCAGGTCCAACAATCTTTACAAATAAGGCAGAGATGTATGATATATAATAGGAAATATAAATGCCAGCAAAAAAAGACATCACCACTAATATGATGATTATTTTTATTTCTTTATTTCTTTCATTTTTAATTTCCTCCATATTTTAAAATTTATAAATAGCCCGTTGAAAATTAATTATAAATCCGTTTTTTGTCTTTAAAAGTTTTACAATTTCTTTCGTCTTTTTGTCAGTCAATAAATACTCCTTTTCTATAAGAGAAAGCCATTTCTCATACAAATTAATATTACCCTTAAATTCGGGATGAAAACGCGCAGAAGTATCTAATAAATATTCAAATACGAAAGTAGGTTCAATATTTACATTATTTTTCAACATACCTGCCTCTAGTAATAGATCATTAAATTCCTTTTCGGAACTAAAATATATTTTATTTTTCATTTGATTAAAGTAAGCTAATTCATCTTTTTTTAAAATTACAAATGAAAAAAAATCTGACACATAATCTTTTAAAAAGGGTCTCCATATTGTGATTTTACCCTTTTCACTTAAAAGGGACTTTGCTTTTTTTAGAACCAATAATTGTTCTTCTAAAGTGAAATATTGTAAAACCATTTTTAAAATAATATGATCATATTTCTCATCTGTTTTGAAATTTAAAAAATCATTGTGTATGAAAGATACCCTATTTTTATAAAAATAATCACTGGTGGTTTTTTGTATAAAATTTTTCCCTTTATTAATCTGAAATTCAGATGGATCTAAAAGAATATAATGATAATTTTTGTCCTTATCACGCTTAAAAAATTCTAAGGCAAGTTCACCATACCCGCCACCTACATCTAATAGATGATCACCTTCTTTAATTTCTAAAATTTCAAAAAATATATCAAAATGTTTTTCATTTGTCGCATGAATGGTAGTGAAATTTACATCTCTACGCTGGTAATCTTCTGTCATTTTTTAAAAATTTAAATTGATTTTGAATAATACATACCTAGGTCTTTGAGGTATAAATGGTACATTACCGGATATGTTCGTTTCTGAGCCTGAGGCACTACGTGGTCCTGGGTGATAAAATCTAGTATCTGTGGAATCCAGTATATTGTTATTTAAAATATTATTTCCAATAATGGATAACCTTAACCAGGGATATTTTAGAAAGCATATATTAATATTACCATTAAAAACCATATAAGCATTCGTCTGATTGCCAGGTATTCCTCTATTTGCAGATTGGGTGGTACCTGGACCAACTTTTCTGTCACCCACGTAATTTGTACGAAGATTAAGTGTATACAATAACTTTTTTGTGGGTATGCTAACATCCATTCCTGCGTTAATATGATGTGTCGCAATATCACCAATTCTCAATGACTGAAAATTGGTATTTATACCGTCTTCCACTTGATATGGTGCCATGTAGGTATGATTTAAGTAGGCTTTATATCTTCCATTTTGTGATACATATTTGACCGATGTCATTATTCCTGCAATATTATAAGAACCAATATTGCGGTTTTGTGTAATTCCCGCTATGGTACTTGAGGCTACCGCGTCTTTAATAAAACTATTATAAGCTGTAATATCCCAAATAATTAGCTTTTTAAACAAGTTACTAGATATTGATAGATCGTAAAAGCTAATTTTTTCAGTATTTAGGTCTGGATTTGGTGTTCTTCCCCCACCTGTTGAAAATTTCGTCCACTGTGATACATTCTGTAATCCTTTAGAATAAATAGCTTTAATAGTAAACTCATTGAGATTTAATACTAAAACAGAACGAGGAGATAGGCCACTTCCAAAACCTCCATTTGATCTTATTTGGTTATAATCATAGCGTATTCCATTGTGAAAAATTAGTTTTCTGGGAATAATGGGAATACTAGCCTGAGAATAAAGGCCAAAATCAATTATTGTATATAAATTACTTCCCTTTTCCTGATTTCGAACTGTACCTAATTCCTGCGCAAAAGCTATATCTTTTTGATCAATTTTATCTTTATAATCTAAGTTTGAATAATTTAAATAATCACCTTGCATCAAGCTACTTCTGAATTCTAAACCACTAGATAAATTGAGTTTTTCTCCCTGGTATGATACTCTGAAATCATTTCTAAGCTGCTTAGCCTGATAATAAAAGAAATAATTATTATATCCATGTCGTGTTAATGCATTACCCGAATTATTAATAATTAGTGAATCCGGATTTAGAAGATGGGCAATATGCAAACCACTTGAACCTATTCCAAAAGCATTAAGATTTGGTCTATTGGAAGATTTATTCACTCCATGATCATGAAAAGTAGTAAGATTGGTGACGGAAAATTTATTGAATTCTTGGCTGTATTTTGTAAATAAAGTAGTATTTACAGGAACCCACAGACTTCCATTTCTTGAACCTGGTGAATAAAGATCCTGATAAAAATTAAATCCCTCCTCATTTTTCCATGTGCTTATTCCCACTTCAAAATTATTAAAACTTATTTTTCCAGAAATAAAATAATCTTTGGTGTGATTAGAAAATCCATTAGGATAGCCATTAACCATGCCGGTATATAATTTTTTATCAAGATTTCTGGCATACTCACGGCCATAAGGTGATAAAATAATACTATCCACATTTTGATTTGAATTTCTATAGATATTATATAAGGTACTATTTTCAGATAAATTAAAGATTTTAATATAATCGTTAAGTGTGATTATCTTTTTTTGTCCGTTAATGTTACTTATTGTGAAATTATTTTTTAAGTTTAGTGTCCCATATTTTAAATTATCTATATCACTTTCAGAATAATCATAAAAATCAATAAATGATAAGTCATCTTCATCTGACGTAAAAAATCGGCTTGTTACCGATATTTTAACGTTTTTACCTGAATACCCCAAGGTTAAATCAAGGTCATTTGTATTAAAAGTTCCTCGTGATATATTCCCGCTAGCAAAAAATGCGCTATTTTTTTGTTTTTCAGTATTAATATTTTCATACGATGAATTGGGTCTCTCACCAGCTCCATAAGTTAATATATTTATGGCTCCAACAAACGCTCTTGGACCATACATCGTGGAAGAGGGACCGTATAATACTTCAATGGTTTTTATATTTGATAGGGGATATTGTCTTGAAATGTAAGCTATGTTGGACCAGATATCATTCTCTTCTATACCATCTATCATCAGCAAGGTTCTTTCCGTATTTTCTTGCCTGAAACCTAATTGGAATATATTTGCATAAGTTGCTGAGAATATTTTACTTATTTCAAAACCTGGTAAATCTGCTAATACATCTACTAAATCAACATAGCCTCTATTTATTATTTCTTCACGGGTGATTAAAATTACGTGTGCAGGCGATGTTTCTATATCCTCAGCATTTTTTGAAACAGAATAAACTTTTACCGTTTGTAAAGGTTCTAATATTTTTTTAAATAATGGATCAAATATTAAATGTGGATCTGAGGTAAAAGTGGGATCATTCAGTATAATGGATTTAATGTAATCTTCTGCTATTTCTATACTATCTTCAGCAATAGCTATGAGCGACAATAGGCGTAATGCCCGATGATTATCTTTCGATTCTTTAAATGATTTGGAAAGTACACAAGGTATTATGGATTGTTTAGCATCTTCAAATTTTCCAAATTCATATAATTTCGTCGCCGCACTTATCTTATT
>JANQZX010000135.1:10986-14876 GCA_030728245.1 Saprospiraceae bacterium
AATTTGTTAGGAAAAGTTTTAATTGTTTTAAAACTTGTATCAAATTTATCTTTATTTAATGGAAGAATAATTAATGATTTATCTAGAGGTATTAAAATATTGGAGGAATTTTTGAGATAGTCTATTTTATTCAAATAGATGTTATTGGAGATTTTTTTTGTTAGAATAGATGCAAATTCATTCAATCCATCGATCATTAATATATTTCCTCCTGAGCTTATTAAAAATTTATTTTGCTTTGTTGAAACGGATAGAATAGATTTGATTGGGGTATTAGATAACTTTTTTACTGATATAAGTTTGAAAAGTTGATTATTAAATTCGTATATATTCAAATCTCCACTTTTTGTCCCTAATAAAAGATAGTCTTCATTAGAGAAACAAAACGATTGAAACTCATTTAAGGGTACTTTGAAATCATTTATTTTGGAGTCAGTTTTACTGTTAAAAATTGAAATTAATCCATTAATAGAAGCAACAGCATAATATTTGCCCGATGGACTTATTGTAATATTTCTAAGAGGCTGATTAAGCTGTATAGTATTTTTATTTAATTCATTTAGTCCAAAAATCATAGCTTTAATAATGTCGGTTTCAAAAAGATAACCTTCATTCTCCATATTAAGGGTGTACGCGTTCCTGGCTAATGTAAGACCTTCTCTGGTTTCGTTATTTAGATATAATCTAAATGATTTTAAGGCATCCGCTCTGGCTTCTTGCTGTTTTCTTAGTTTTTCTGCTTTTAAAAAGTTATTAGAAGCTTCTACATAAGACTTATCCGCTTCTTCTCTGGCCTTTAAAGCGTTTTGTCTTTCTTTATCCGCTTGATTCTTTGATATGATAGCTATTTTTCTCTCTTCTTCGGCAATTTCTTTTGATATGATTTCTGAATTCTTTGCTTCTATAGCCTTTAATTTTTCTTGATTTGCCAGGTCCCTCGCAGTTATAGCTATCAACTTATCATTTTCAGCTTGAACTTTGGCAAGTTTTTCAGCTTTAGTTGCCTTTAGGGCATTTAATCTTTCCTTTTTAGCTAATTTAGTGGCTTTAATAGCTTCTTCTTTTGCTATTATGGCTTCTTTCCGTTGAAATTCAGAATATTCTTTAGCTTTTACCGCATTATTTCTCTCCAGGAAAGCAAGTAATGCTGCCAAGGTTGAAACTAAAAAAGCGAAACCTATGATAAATGAAATTAATCTAGTAGTGTTTAATAATCGTTTACTTCTTCTTTGACTTGCTTCAATCTGAGCCAATCTCTGCTTTTCAGACTCCTTGATATAGGTAATGGTAAGTTCAAACTCTTTGGCATAAGGTAATGCCCAATCTATAGTTGGGCTTGCTTCACTAATCCATTGTAATGCCTTTTTTAATAAATCATCTGTAAGTAATCCGGTTTCACCATTGAAATAGGCTAAGGCTTGTTTATTTAAATGTTTATATATATGAACAAATTTAATTTCCTCATCAATCCAATTTTTCATATCTTTCCAATGGCTCAATAAAGAGGTTGAGGTTAAAGTTAGTTTTTCATCTGCTGTTGCTATGAAATTTAAATTAAAGTCCTTTTCCACTTTTAAAAATAAATCTAAATGGGATAAATCTATATTTGATTTTTTTGCTATATCATCAATGCTTAGCTTAGAAAGGATAGGAAAACCATTATCATCAATAAGTACAAATGATAAAAAAAGTTTTTTTATCTGTTTTTCATTCAGTGGAGTATTTTGAGGATACTTTAATTCAGCGACATGAAAATATTGTTTCCTTAATTTTATTCCATTTACTTGTAAAACATCTTTGAAACCGCCTACTTGATTAAAATGGATAGGAAAAATAGTCCTGTTAGCCTGTAAATTTCCCTTAAGTAATAAATCTAATTGATTTAATGTTTCTATTATTATTGGAATAGGTATGTAATTATCTTTAATTTCAGTCATCATCGAATCCATGCACGATGGATCAATTGTTAATGATTTTTCCTGACTTTTTTCCTCTATAAAAATTTTTATGCCTGGGTAGCCTGCATCTGGAATAAAATGAAGGGCCTTGTTTTGGAATGTGGCTAAAGAGGCTATAGAAATATTATAATTGATGCCTTCATAATTTAAAATACAATAAATCCTTTTAGATATTAAGTGTTGTATTTCTAATATTTCATTTTCAACTTCTTTTTTTTGTAAATTTTCAACAAATTGTGAAAAATTTAAAAAATTTAAAACGATTAAATCATGATTATTTTTATTCTCAATAATTATTTCTTGAATCAACAGAGAATTAACTACACTTTTTAGGAGATGTATATCATATATTTTAATTTTTCCAGATAAGGAGAGATTTAACTGCAGTAGTTGAATTAATGATTGTGTATAAACATAGTTGAGTTCGGGATACTTAGTTCCAAACAAGCATACATAGCCATTTAATTTAACGAGATTTGAAGAAACCTGGAGTTGTTCAGGGTATAATTTATCATAAATGATTGATTTCACCTTCATTGAAAAGTGGGCTGAATCGTGCTAAAATCTAAGGATATAAATAAAGTCTTAAACATAATACATTTTATTTTAGCTAGTTATCTAGGTAGTCTAAATAAATAATTAGAATCAAATGTAATAAAAATATAATTAAATAATAGTTGGCGCACAACATTTTTTGAATACGGAGCGAAGTAGTGAGCAAATAATATGAACACTGAGTACTAGAGAATTGTAGCTTCAGGCGGAAAAAGATGCGTTAAACACCTTTTTCGCCAACGAAGTAATGTTCCTTTTTATCAAACAGAATATTGAAAGTTGTCAAACTACCATAAATTTTTGTAATATACTGCTGAAGAATAATTTTATCCTCTTCACTTAATACTGCATGGTTATTAATTTTTTGTTCCATAACTCTCAACCTTTCTCTGGTCATTATAATTTTTTGGAAAAAAGTTTCGATGGGAATTTCTTTATTCTTGAGAGATTTGTCGAATGGCTGCAAAATTAACAGGCCATTCTTCCACCTATCTCCTAAATCAGGATTATCCTGTATAAGATTATAGTTCTTCAAAATCCTGAGTAAACTTTTTTCTGCTTCGGAATAAGTAATGGCTTCCTCAGCGGGTATATGTTCAATCACTTCCCATTTGTCGTAGTCTTTTCCAACTTGTTTAATGCCATATAGCATAAAGCAAACATCGTAGGAAATAGCGTATAATTTTATTACCACACCATCGCCAAAAGCAGGGTGATTAACCCTTGAGCCAACACCTAGATAATTTTTTTCCATTTTCCATTTTTTATGAAGCAAAAATAGGAAGGTAATTTTTATAAATTGCATTTAGAATGTTCAGAAATGGTAAAAATTTAGTCTATTTTGATAAATTTGCATGATGAAAAAGAACACGCTATTCTTAAGAACGATTAATAGAGACCTGGTTGAAAGGCCCCCAGTTTGGTTAATGCGGCAAGCCGGAAGAATTTTACCTGAATATAAAGCAATCAGAGCGAAACTAACCGGTTTCAAAGAGTTGGTAAAATCACCTGAGTTGGCTGCTGAGGTAACTTTGCAGCCTGTTGATTTGCTCAAAGTAGATGCCGCTATCTTATTCAGTGATATTTTGGTCATTCCCGAGGCAATGGGCTTAGATTATGAAATGATCGAAGCCAGAGGTCCGTTTTTTCCAAAAACAATTCAATCTAAGAAGGATATTGATCAGCTTTTAAGTGGTGAGGCTGCTGCCGAAAGACTGGATTACGTGTATAATACTATCTCAGAAATCAATAAATATATTCCTGAAAACATTCCTTTAATAGGTTTTGCCGGGGCGCCATGGACAATATTGGCCTATATGATTGAGGGCAAGGGGAGTAAGACCTTTTCTGTAGCCAAAAAATTTCTTTATGCAGAAC
>JANQZX010000136.1 GCA_030728245.1 Saprospiraceae bacterium
AATGAACTGATAACGTTTCCCCGCAAAAAAAGGGTAGTTATGGTACACGAAAATTTATATTAAATCCTGCCAAAATAGTAGTATTTACTTGGGTTTTGATTTTGAAACTTGCTTATATTTTTTTAAGAAAAATGATTAGGTATTTGAGGAAGGGATAGTTATTTTTGAGCGTGAAATTGAAAATAATTACAAGACAATGGCAAGACAAAATGAATTTTTTTTACTTATAAAATACTGTTTTACAATGTTTTATAATAAAATTTAAATGATAGATTCAATCATTTCTATACAGCATCTGGCTAAAAAATTTGGTTCGTTCCAAGCCGTTAGCGACATAAATATTCAGGTGAATCGCGGAGACGTTTATGGATTTTTAGGCCCAAACGGTGCAGGGAAAAGTACAACCATGCGCTGTATGCTTTCTCTTATAAAGCCTGACGCAGGCAAAATCTCCCTTTTTGGCCTGCCGCTTGCTTCGAATCGTACCGCTATTCTAAGTAGTGTGGGAAGCCTGATTGAAAAACCTGACTTCTATAAATACTTGAGTGCCTATAGAAATCTGGATTTATTTTCACGTATTTCAGGCGCTCCCTCCACAAAAAAGGAAATCTATCAAATGCTCGATTTCGTCGGTCTCTCAGGTCGCGAGAAAGATCAGGTTAGTGGATTTTCTCATGGCATGCGCCAACGCCTGGGTATTGCGCAAACGCTGTTGCATAATCCAGATTTAATCGTTCTGGATGAACCTACCACCGGTCTCGATCCGCAAGGTATCATCGACATGCGAAATTTAATTTTGCGTTTAAAAAATGAGCAAAATAAAACTATCATATTTTCTTCCCATAACCTCAGCGAAGTCGAAATTATATGTAACAGGATGGTCATCATTCATCAGGGAAAAAGTATCGTCGAGGGAAATGTAAAGGATTTATTGAACGAGGAAGATCAGATTATCCGCATTCAAACACATACTGATTCATTGGCAAAAGCATTAAACGTTTTAAGCCATTTTCCACGGACAAATGTCAGGACCATTGGAAGCGATACCATAGAATTTAACATGCAGAAAGAACAAATTCCTGCATTAAATAATCAGCTCGTCGCAGCTGGAGTACCTGTTTATTCCATTGAATCGAAACGAAAATTAGAAGATTATTTTATCAACTTAATTGCCTCATGATATTTTTCCATAGCACCAGAAACGAGTTGATTAAAATTGCGCTTAAACCAAGAAGCTACTTAGGATTAGCGGCCATTACGGGCCTGGTAGGCATCATTTTATTTGCCCTTGTGGCAGATGGCATGACCGTTATTTCATTTGTTACCGCTTCTTTCGAACAAACCCTTCGATTTGAAGGAAAAGTGTTGAATGGCAATTTAGTAGCATTCATCATTCTGCAAATGCTTATTATCCAGATTCCACTATTGGTGGCCCTCGTAACTGGAGACCTTATCTCGGGTGAGGCAGCAATGGGTACTTTGCGCATGCTCCTGACCAAACCCATTACACGCACCCAACTGCTGATGTCTAAATTTTTGGCTGGCGGTATTTATACTTTTTTAATTGTCTTGTGGCTTGGATTCATGGCCGTTGGTATAGGCCGGTATCTCTTTGGACCTGGCGATTTAATGGTTTTAAATTCGGACGGACTGGTTATTTTACAAGAAGGCGATATTATGTGGAGGTATATTTGCGCCTTTTGCGTCGCATTTCTCGCCTTATTCACCATCAGTTCCTTATCCATTTGCCTGTCCTGCTTTTCCGATAATTCTATTGGGCCCATTGTCGCCACGATGGCTATCATCTTGTTTTTTACAATCATTAATGCGTTAGATGTCCCTATTTTTGACCCTATCCGCCCCCTTTTATTCACTACGCACATGGCCTCCTGGCGTTCATTTTTCGAAGACCCTCTTCCCTGGCAACAAATCAAACAATCCTCTTTGGTGCTCATTGTACACAATATTCTATTTATAGGCATTTCTATATTTACTTTTAACCGCAAAGACATTACCGTATAATGAAATATTGGCTATTCGTTTTTTTACCTTTTATGGCATCGGCACAGCAAGCCGACGAACTATTTGCTAAGTTGTCACAAAAATTTAAGCAGGTACGCAACTATGAGGTATCTGCACAAATTAAGCCAAATATTCCCGCCATAAAAATCTTACCTGTCAAAGCGAACGTCCAGTTTACTTACCCTAATACCTTTAAGGTCAAGTCAACAGGTATTTCCATCCTTCCGAAAAATGGTTTTTCAGAATTGCCCTTGCTCTTCAGTCAACCCAATCAATTCACCGCTATCTCGTCTGGAAATGAGCTTATTCAGGGCATTCGTTCGGAAATTATTACCTTATTGCCACTGGCAAACGAGGGAGATTTGGTCCTTGCTAAAATCTGGGTTGACGCCCAGTCTATGATTATCCTCAAATCTGTTATTACAAGTAGGTCAAATGGGACCATTCTCAGCGAATATGATTATACAACGGACAAATCGTGGGGATTACCCTCGCGGATTAAATTGACCATCGACGTAAAAAAATTCAAAATCCCAAAGGGTGTGTCAACGGATATTCAACGCAGCAGCCGCCCAACAGACGATGGAAATGTTTCAAAAAAGGGAACTATTGAAGTTATTTTCGGCAAATACAAAGTAAATTCCTAAGAATATATTGGTGATGAACTTTGATTTTTTTGACGCTGAGGGTTAGAG
>JANQZX010000137.1:0-6652 GCA_030728245.1 Saprospiraceae bacterium
TTCCCAGAGTGGGTCGTCCAGCAAAAGAGGGATTAAGACTTTAAGCTATTATCAGCATAGCATTTTTCCACCGCGCTCCTAGAGTGGGTCGTCCAGCAAAAGAGAGATTAAGACAATGATTTCTCGATTTTTATTTACCTCAATTAATTCCCAGAGTGGGTCGTCCAGCAAAATAGGGATTAAGACGATTTCAGAATAGGACTTTAAGATGGCTGACTTTAACTCAGAGTAGGTCAACCAGCAAAAGAGGGATTAACGATGCAGTGCTTCGCGCATTGTATTACAGGAAAGTCAACCATTAGAGACGCGATGCATCGCGACTTTTTCAATCCGTACCATGTCTTTTACAGGCGGTATCGAATTCGTAGCGTCATACATTGCGTCTCTATAAACCACTATCCAAGCTGTACATCGACAAACATGATGCATCTCGTCTTTACCATCCATTTGTAATTTGATGAAATTAGGGGAAAACTCACAAAAACGGGGTTAAATGAAATTAATTATATTTTATACAATGCATTTTATAAAAAATATTTTGAAATTAAATTAGTTTATCACAAAATTTTATATCGATAAATAGCACAAAAATAGGGGAACCCCTAATTCCCCTAATATATTTTGGTATTATTGATTTAATGCTGTAAGTTCAACCATTATTTATTACAACATTTAAGATAATTATTATGACGGCTTCAAAATTTCTGTATGGGGCAAGCGTTCAGGGAATTCAAGGCTATATTTTTTCGACCAATAAGTTGAATGAAATTATAGGGGGTAGCCAACTCGTTGATCATTTGTGTAAAGATTTTTTCAAAAATCAAATTATAAAATTTGGTGAATTCAAAGAACAAAATCTGTTGCTAAGCGCTGCTGGAAATATGAAGTACTTATTTGAAAACAAAAAACATTGCGAAGATTTTGTGAAATTTTTCCCTAAAAACAGTGCTAATCATGCCCCAGGTATTAGAGTTGTTCAGTCCGTCGTGGAATTAAATTCCGTCTCTCCTAAAAGTTCTGATTTTGAAAAATTGGAAGACCTGCTGCAAATTCAAAAAAATAAACATTACCCCTTGTTAGATATGGGATGGATGACTTTTGAAAGATCAAGAAGAACAGGCATTCCCGCCGTTGAATGGGTCTCAGAAAAGAAAGAAGCTAAAGATAGCATTCAGTTAAAAAAAGCATTGGAAGCCAAAAATAAAAGAGGGTTAACTAAAAATATTTTTCCCGAATATGAAAATTATATTTTTAAATTCCCTTACGAACTTGAAGACTTTAAAGATAATTGGATGGCAGTCATCCATGCAGATGGAAATAGTCTTGGACAGAAAATACAGAAATTAGCGGCCTTTTTTAAAGACGAGCCTGATAAAACTAACGGAAAAGCTTATCATGAGGCGCTCAAGGCTTTTTCTAAAACCATAGAATTAGCCACCGAAGCCGCCGCTCAAAAAGCATTTAATGAAGTTGTTCTGCCCGTAGTCATTGAAACTGAAGCCTTACCTTTAAGACCTGTTTTACTGGGTGGTGACGATATTACCATGATCATTGAAGCACAATATGCCTTCCAATTTATGCAGAAATATTTGCGTTACTTTGAAGAGCAAACCAAAGAGAAATTTTTAAACTACCATAACGAATTTGGATTTACAGGATTTAAAAATGGCTTCACCGCCTGTGCCGGTATTGCCTATATCAAAAATTCTTTCCCCTTCCATTATGGTGCTGAACTTTCTGAAGGTCTTTGCAAAGAGGCGAAAAAAGTAGCTAAAAATATAAATAAAAGCGAGCCTCCTTCTTGCCTATATTTTTATAAAGTACAGTCAAGTTATACCACAAGTAACTATTCCGATTTGATTGCCAAAGAGCTCACTATTATTCTTAAGCGGGAGAACGATGCAGAAAAGGATAAAGAATTAAGGATTGATGCCGGACCTTATTTTATCCATGATCAGCCTGGTGAAAAAACAACAGACTTCATAGCTGAAAAAGTAGAGAAATTAAAAGACCCAAAAGCACCAGCAAGTCCCATAAGAAATTGGCTTTCTGTTCTTCATAAAAATCCACATCAAGCTGATTTTTTGCTTGAAAGAATAAATTACAACGGTTTTTCTAAAAAAGAATGCTTTTTTGCTAAGAAAGACGCAAAGGAATATACCTGGGTCGCTGACGCTTTACTCCTTCGTTCCTTTGAAAAAAATAAAAACTAAAACTGATGAGCGATATATCCTATAAAATCGAATTCCACAGTAATTGGCATATTGGTTCAGGTTTATCGGGTAATTCTTATGCCGATTTACTTGTCTTAAAAAACAATGATCATTTACCTATTATTCCAGGTAAAACCCTAAAAGGCTTACTTAGAGAGGCAGCAGAATTTCTCACTCATTCTCCTTTGAAAAATGAATTACCTGACGATTTTGTAAAAAGTATTTTCGGTGCCGTTCCTTCTGAAGAAGAAAAAGAACTCGAATATGCTATCCCAGAAGGTATAAGTTTTTTTGATAATGCTAATTTATCTGAAGAAGTCGCGAATTTTATAAAATCTAACAAAAATCAGAATGTTTTATATAAAATGATATCCTCAACGGCTTTAGATAAGGAAGGAATTGCTGTAAACAACTCCCTTAGACAAATAGAGGTTTGTGTTCCATTGACCCTATATGGATCAATTTATCATTTTCCGGAAGGAGAGAATTATTTAAAAGGAATTGCATACTGTTTTTCATTTATAAAAAGACTGGGACTTCAGCGAAACAGAGGTTTTGGAAACTGTACCCTCAAACTACTTTAACTTAAAATTCTTTGGTTATGAATAAAGCTTCCTTTAGCTGTACACTACTTAATGATATCATTTTGTCCTCTCTTTCAGCCTCTGAAGAACCACAGGCTTCATTGGATTATATCCCTGGAGCCAAATTCTTAGGTATTGTAGCAAATCAGTTTATTGCAAATAATACGCCTGAAAAAGAGGAACTATTTTGTAACCTATTTTTAAAAGATAAATTAAGATTTGGAAATGCATACCCCCTTATAAATGAAAAGGTTTCTTTCCCTACTCCCTCATGTTGGTATTCTGATAAAAATAAAATAAGTGAAAACGTTTATCAATTACATTTTATCAATAAGGAAATAAGGAAAAAATTGGTGAGTGATGATATTCAACTTAAACAAAAAAGGGAAGGCTTTATAAATCTTCAAAAAGAAGAAATCACAGAAATAAATCAACAATTTCATTTAAAATCTGCCTACGATAAAGAAAAAAGACGTTCAAAAGAAAGTCAAATGTTTGGTTACTATTCCCTTCCTTCAGGTTCTGTCTGGCAGTTTGATATAGATTACGATGCTGATATTCAATTATCAGTGATTGAAAACCATCTTTTGGGAAAAAAAAGAATAGGTCGTTCCCGAAGTGCAGAATTTGGTTTGGTTGAAATTGAAAAAACAACTACGTCTGAGGCTATTCCACAAAATACTTATTCATCAGGAGAAACTTTAATCTATTCTTATTCTAATCTTTGTATATACAATATTTACGGTTCGACTACAGGAACACCCACTAGTGAGGAGTTAGGTTTACCCCCTGGAAGTCAAATCTTATGGGAAAAATCGCAAATTAGAACCAGGCGATACCAAAGTTGGAATAGAAAAAGATTTAACAGAGATGCCGATAGGTTGATTATTGTGAAGGGCTCTGTTTTTGTATGTCAAATTCCAAATGAATATAAACTTCCTGGGGAGTTATGGTTAGGAAGTCACTTCTCTGAAGGTTTTGGAAAAGTACTGGTTAATCCGATTTTTCTAACTGATGAAGCAGAAATAAAAGATCATTACACCAAAGTCAAGTGGAAAGATACCGTTTCTACGCTCAGATACGCGGTAATTGCCAATGACCCATTTTATTCGATATTTGAAAGTTGGTATTCCGCTAAAAATACAACGCCAGTTACTGAATTAGTTATTTTGGAGGAGGTTTTTATAAAGAAATCGCAAGCTAAAGATAAATTTAAAGGAGTAAGTTCAAGCCAATGGGGGAAAATCAGGAACTATGCCTCGTATGCAGGAAATAAGGATGTATTGTACAAATTACTTTTTAGTGAAGATAACGGTTGTCTTATGCGAGGACAAGCCCAGGAAATTTGGCGTGTGGGTGATAGGATTGATTTTATGAAAAATTTAATAAAAGAAAAGAATCATTGGGATGACCGATCTATTATTCAATACGTTGTTCGTTTTGCTGCTGAAATGGCTAAAAATACTGAAAAAATAATCGCATGAAAAAGCAAATATACCTTAGCCGATTTATTATTGAAACCACATCCCCTTTTGCTATAAAATCGGGTAATGCCGGTATCATTTTGGATAGTCTGGTAGCTAGAGACGCTAATGATCTTCCCTATATCCCTGCAACAAGCCTAACAGGTGTATTAAGAAGTATCCTCCCCTTAGATTTAGATCATTGGTTTGGAATTCAGGACAAGGATAATGATAAATCGAAAGGAAGTCAAGTGATACTCTCTGATGCTTATTTAATGGATGAGGATGGCAAAACAGTTTTAACTGGTCTAAGAGGTAAAATATCACCTTACGCAAAAAGTTTTAAAAGTTATGTCGTCAGAGATAGGGTTAAGATAAACGATAAAGGGGTTGCAACGAACCAGGGAAAGTTTGATGAGGAATTAGTACCCAAAGGTGTACGTTTTGCTTTCATGCTGGAAATTCAAGACGATAATGGTGAACTTGAAGAAAAAGAGTGGTTTGACTTATTATCTCTATTCAACGCTCCTGAGTTCCGGATTGGTGGTGGCTCAAGAAATGGAAGAGGTGTTTTTAAGGTCATTGATTGCTCTATTAAAAAATATGATCTGTCAGATAAAGATGCACTAAAAGGCTATTTAGAACAGCCTTTTAACCCTGCTTCACCTATTTTGAAAGGTGAAAAATTCACTTTTAATAGCACTTCCAATACTAACTGGAAGAAATATTCCCTGAAGTTAACGGCCAGGGATTTTTTCCACTTTGGAGCAGGTTTTGGGGATGAGGAGGTTGATAATACTGTTAAAAAAGAGGTGGTCATCCGCTGGGATAGTAATGGAAGCGCCATTTGGCAAGATGATAACAATAAAGCAATTTGGGAATTTCTCATCCCAGCTACGTCAATAAAAGGAGCATTAGCTCATCGCTTTGCTTATCATTATAATAAAGAGGATGGTCACTTTTCCGATAAAGAAGGTAAAGGTAATGAAAACTCTGGTCCAAACGGGGAAAAAGAAATTAGTGAATATTTTTCCAACCTGGGTATAGATGACAATAATTTAAGCATGGAAGAACTTAAAGTACTACAGGGAAAATTAGCGAGTATGCAGCCTTCAGAATTTTTTGATAAAAACACCGCTTGGAAAAACTTCGAAGCCGATTGTGAAAAGGCAAAAGGTAAAGGAATGACACGTTCTGAAGCAGTTGAAATAAATAATGGAGTCAAAGAGTTATTTGGTTATGAGGGAAATCCTTATGATAAGGAGGATAAAGCAAAAAGAGGGAATGTTTTGATTCATGATATATATTTTAAAAAAGAAGCAATTACAGAGAAATTATTTAACCATGTGGCCATCGACAGATATACGGGTGGAGCAAAAGCGGGTGCCTTATTCAACGAAAAGGCTGCAGCTGTAAAAGATAATACAGTCATAAACCTCGATGTATATGTAAATAAAACCACACTAGAAGACAATCCGAGAATTACATCGGCCTGGGAAGCGACATTAAACGATTTGATAGAGGGAAGACTTCCCCTTGGAGGCAAAACAAATTACGGACATGGCATTTTTACTGGCCAAATAACCCAATAATTCAAGGAAATGAAAAAGATTAACCTAACAGATTTTCCAGTCCATTTAACATTTACTGGCTATTATTGGTTATCAAACCAACAACGACCAATTTCCTTGAATAACGCTGAATTTGACATTCAACTTATTGGCTATCAACCATGTATTGTAGAAGGACGCTTATACAATGAAGCGGAGGATATTTCTATACATATTCATTTTATGGACGGCAATTATCATATTCACCAAATGTCTTGGAAAGAAATGGAGGCTACCTGGGAAGTAGTCCCTAAAGCATATCTCGCACATGACCTACCTAATGTCCACAAAATTAAGGTGAAGGAAGTATGGATTCCTCAAACAGATCCAAATTGTGCTAATATGTCCGTTTTACAACCTGGCTTCATTTGTTTTACCGGATTTGAATATCACCAATAAAATTTTGAACTATGATATCATCACCATATAATTTTGTACCCTTAAACAAAAAGGTTGTTTATCCACATTGGGCAAAACTAATTAGCCATGATGTTCCTTTTGAAAATAGTTTGAGTGGAACTATTGAGCTTAATATTTTAGCCAATACGCCAATTTTCGTTAAAGATGGTATGTCCGCAAAGGAAGCTGAGAGTTATAAGGAAAATAACATTCAAAAGACACCCTTTCTTCCAAATAAATTAGAGGGTAAGTATTTTATTCCAGGTACCTCAATCAAAGGAATGATAGCGAACGTATTGGAAATAATCAGTTTTGGAGAATTGAAAAACAGGGTTGATGATAAAAGATACGCGTTCAGGGATTTACAGCAACCTGTGGATTAT
>JANQZX010000137.1:6752-14654 GCA_030728245.1 Saprospiraceae bacterium
CAGGGTTGATGATAAAAGATACGCGTTCAGGGATTTACAGCAACCTGTGGATTATTTAGAGCATTTTAAGCCTGGGAAAATTAGATGCGGCTGGCTAAAAAAGAAAGATGATACTGAATTCGTTATTAAAGATTGTGGAATTCCTAAAAGAATAGGACATGATAAAATAGATGAAAAATTTGGCACAAATTTTCAAATTTTCTTTTCAGATATTGGTGATTTTAATAGAAGAGGTATTAGTAATAAGGAGCTTGCTTATCAAAAATCTGCAAAATTCAAATATGATAAAGCAAAAGAAAAATATTTAAATACCTATTCTTTTAATATTGACAATCCAAATCATTTTGAAAAGGAGTTATTAAATTTTGATGACAATGGATCGATCCGCGGAAAAGTAGTTTTCACTGGACAACCAGGAAAAAGGTTTAAAGCTAATAATGGTAGATGGACTGGTCATTTTTATGAATTTATTTTCCCCGAAAATAGCACTAATAAAGAATTAACCATTGACAAAAAAGTAATAGATAACTTCCTGTTTGCTTATTACGAACAAGATAAAAATCAATGGTCTGTAGATTGGGATTATTGGAGAACTAAGTTAAATAATGGAGAAGAAATTCCTGTGTTTTTTTCAGAAGAAAATGGCAAAGTGAAACACTTCGGCTTGTCTTATCTTTATAAATTACCTTACAATTATTCTGTACATGATTCTATATTAAAAACGCAAGGAAATAACTCAGCTAATGAATTGGATTTTACTTCTTGCCTTTTTGGGTATTCAAGAAAAATTGATGACAAACTCAATAATTTAAAAGGTAGAGTTCATGTTGGTCATGCCTTTGCATTAGAGAATACAGCAATACTCTTGGATGAAGAAAAATATGTTCTTGGTACTCCAAAAGCTTCTTATTATCCTAATTATATAGTACAGAATCCAGATTCGAGTGGAAAGATTACTGGTAATTACCTTACTTTCATGCACGATAAAGCTGAAATCAGCGGTTATAAAAGATATCCTGTAAGATCAAAAATAGCTGGCACCAATTTTCAGGATAACATGGATCGTGTTGCTACCCGTTTCAAGCCTTTGGACAAAGGAGCTACTTTCAAATGTGCTATTAGTTACCATAATCTGAGAGCAGAAGAATTAGGAGCTTTAATCAGTGCCCTCACCTTTCATAATACAACAGACCAATTTCATTCTCTTGGGATGGGTAAACCATTTGGGTTTGGAAGAATTACCGTCGACGTTTCAAATTTAAATTCTTATTTAACTCCATTAAAAGCCTTCGAAGCTTACATGAAATATAGCATAGATGGATGGGAAACGACAAATCAAATAAAGGAATTACTTGTCACCTCCACCTTACATGATAATCAACAAGAAATTGATAAAGTCTTAAAGTACCAAACCTTAACAGAGTTTGTGAATGCTAAACGTAGAAATAACATGTGGGCTTTACTCCCTTATTCTAAAATAGTGAAACAAACTAATTTTAAATTTGAAAGCTGGAGTTCAGAGAAAGAAAGAAATGAATACAATGCCATTTGGAATAAAGAAAAAGAAGTTTATAAAGAACTAACTGCCGATAATCTACAACAAAAATATAATGCGAAACTTAGCAAAAAACGAAATGAAATAACACAAGTTTTTGAGACTGAGAAAAAGAAACTTTCTGAAAAATTAAGTGCTAAGTTGAAAGAATTAGAGAATATCCAAAAGGCAAATGCTGCCGCCGCTGAAGAACAAGAAAGAATTGCCAAAAGGGAAGAAGCAAGATTAGTTGCTGAAACCGAAGGTCCTGCACTTGGTAATATTCCTGATACAGATAGAAATGCACTCGATAGTATTAGCAGTGCTATAGAAGTATGGGCTAGAAATTTTTATATAATTAAAAAAACGGAAAAAATTATAAAAGAAAATCCAAACGGGTATCTAATAGAAATATTTCGGGCAACTTTAAAAAATAAATTAGTGGAAGTAGCCAATTTAGGACATAAGACCCAAAAAGATAAATTAGCTGCCCCATTCGCTAATAATCCATTTTTCAGAAAAATTCAAACCTGGGTAGGGCCTGATGTTGCACAGCAGTGGTATGATGACCTAAATAAGACCAAATAAATGAGGGAACTACATCACAATATGTTAGCCAGGACTCTTTTACATAAAAGGAATAGCTTTTATATTAAAAACTGTTATAATAATCTTAAAACTAATGTTTTTTAGACAATCGTAAAATATACACTAAATGGGAAATATTCTTGTAAGTTTAATTAGTGATCAAGCTATCCCTAATCTGGAAATGATTAAGGAAAAACCAGTAGATGCCTATCTTTTCATTCTTACTGAACAAATGAAAGAGAAGTTAAGCTGGTTGAAAGTAGCGGCAGGGCTAAAAGATTCATCCATTATTCAGGAACTTATTGTGGATGCATTCTCTTTCGAGGATATTGATAAAAAACTATCCGCTATAGTAAGTGACGACCATCATTACCTGGTAAATCTGACGGGTGGAACAAAGATAATGTCGCTGGCAGTATCTGATTTTTTTAAAGATATAGATTGTGAATTATTCTATATCCCAGGTAAAAATGATTCTTATGTTAGAATATTTCCTGGTATTAAAAAGCCATATATTTCTTTTAAAACGAAAATTACATTGGAAGAATATGTTCTGGCTTACGGTTTTACTATCCGTCATAAAGGCAAGCTTTTAACCTCTACAAAACAAACAGAAAAGGTATTTGATTACTTTTTGAACCATTTCAATCATGAAAAAGATGGAGAAGCATTAAAAATACTACGTAAGAAAAGAGAAGAAAAAAAATCATTTCAACAGCTTGGAGATAATTTTGAAGTTCCTAGTTTTTTAACACGCTTACAGTATATTCCAGAAAACCCAGATCACTTAACTAAAAACGAAGTAAAATACTTAACTGGTGAATGGTTTGAAGACTATGTTTACAGCTTAATTAAAAATAAATATCAATTATCCGATGAAGAAATAGGCGTAGGCTGGCAGCTGCAAAAAGGAGAAAATAATACTCCCAATGAGTTTGATGTACTATATATAAAAGATAAAAAACTTAATATTATAGAATGCAAAACAAGTGTAATGCTGAGTGGTACTAGTTTTAAGAAAAATATTATCACCGAAACGATTTACAAAGTAGATTCATTGAGAAATAACTTAGGCTTATTTGCTAAAACCAACATATTTACCTTATCCGATTTAAACGAATCAGATGCCTCAATACGAAGTTCAATAGATCGAGCCAAAGAATTTAAAATAATGATTTGTGGAAAAGCTGATTTTCAGGATGAAAATTTTCCCGAAAATATATTTAAAAAATAGTAATGCTATTAAATTTTTCTAACCACTCGTTCGACAAATGGGATAAATTACAGCAGGAAAATGCTTTATCAAACTTTCATGAGGTCGTTGATATGACGTTTCCAATGATTGATCCTGAAGCAAATGACATTGAAATTGATTTATTGGTTGAAAACTATTTTACCGAAATAAAGAAATTAGTACCACAGGCGGTTCATATTATGGGTGAATTAACATTCACCTATAGAATGGTTAGCAGATTAAAAAATGCTGGCTTTAATTGTATTGCCAGCACCACCAAACGTAATGTAACAGAGAAGGATGGTGCAAAAGTGTCCAGATTTGAATTTGTGAAATTCAGGGATTATTAAATTTAGCCTGTATGTCCTATCAAATAGTTCGGGAATTAAGAATTAAAGGTGACCGGGAAAACGCTTTAAAGACTGGTTACGAAACCCTATTGAAAGAGCCAGCAAATCAAAAATTAAAATATTTGCTTGCCTGGGTGCTATATGATGACCTGAAAGAAAAGTGCTATGCTGAAAGAGCTGATGAATTTATTCAAACTATTAAACAGCTGATAGATTTAAAATTGCCGGAAAACGAGCCCTTGCTAAATGAAAAAATCACCTGGCAAATCATCAAATATTTATCCTTCCATGTAAAGGAAGAAACCTTGAATAATAAGCAATTAGACTCTATTGCACCCCTTTTCAACCTATTTCCCCCTTTAAAGAATAGCACCGTTTCCTCTGCTTTACTTTCCACTTTTTTGAGATATAAAACCCTTTGGTTTGGCTTTTTACCTTGGATGAATTTATTAACCTGGGAGGGATTCCACGAGGAAGATTATGAAGAGCCAGACATGGGTTTAGGCAAAAAATTGATGTCCAGAGCGGAACAGGCCTATATCAGAGTTGGGAAAATACTAGAAGAAAAAGCAAATTATCAGGTGAATGACCATTTAAAAAATGAGATCCTCACTTTCATAACAGCCCTTGAAAAAATCATCCAGGAGAAGCCCCATTTTCTATACCCACCCTATTACCTGGCAAAACTATGGTTGATATTAGACGAAAAAGAAAAAGCCCTTTACGCCCTTTTACCCTTTGCCAGAATAAGAAGAAAAGAATTTTGGGTTTGGGATTTGATGGCCAGAGTTTTTCCTGCGGGTGATGAAAGAGCCTTCTGGTGTTATTGCAAAGCGTTGTCCTGTCAGACAAAAAACGAATTTTTATATAAAGTGCGTTTACACTTTCTTCCACTGTTAGTAGAGAAAAAACTATATCAGGAGGCGAGAAATGAAATAAAAAGTATACAATTTATTTCTAAGATTAAAGATTGGCCCTACCCTTCCTACTGTAAACAACTGGAGAATGAAGAATGGTATCAAAATACTGAATCTGGAAGAACAAATAACGATTTGTATGGAAGGTATTTTTTGAATGCCACCGAAATACTCTCTACCTTTCTTCCAATAAGTGAGGGCATTGTCATTTACATAGATGCAAAAAAAGTTGAGTTAACCTACATGCCCAATAAAGAAGAACGAGTAAGTCTGATATCAGATTTTCCATTAGAAAATATTACCTTAGGAAGTATCATTGCTGTATCTGCTGAAAAACAACGTACCGGGAAGCCTCATCGTATTTTTTCTATAAAACGCCTGGAAGAAAAGGAAATGGATCATCCATTGCGCCGTGTTTTTTCAGGAAAATTAAGACTTTCCCAAAATATATCCTTAGGGTTTGTAGATGACGTAATGGTTGAATATTTTATCCACAAGCGTGTAAATAGCGCAATAATGGTAAAAGGAATTGCCGTCCCTGCCTTTGACAATAAGAAAAATAAATGGGGTTGGAAAGCCTTGAATTTAGAAAATATAAGCAAATAAACATGCAACTGGTATTAAACTCATTTGGCGCATCTCTAAAAAAAGAAAATGGTTTGTTCCTGGTTCAAACAGCTGATTTGAGCCAAGCCATTCACCCAAGAGACATAAAATCTATTGCTTTAAGTCAGGGTGCAAGAATTAGTTCAGACGCCGTGCTATTGGCCATAGAACACGAAATTGATGTGCTTTTTGTGGATAAAACAGGAAAACACCAAGGTAGAATATGGAGTTCAAAATATGGTTCTATCTCCGAAATTCGAAAAAAACAACTTGAGTTTTTGTATGGAAACAAGGTGGTAGATTGGGTAAAGGATAAAATTATTGAAAAAATTAATAATCAAATAGCCTTTATGTTATCCTTACAGATAGGTTTAGATGAAGGGAATAACCCAACTTACAAAGCCATCTCCTATGGCGTAAATGCCATGGAAGATTATAAAAGAAAGATTCGCAAGGAAGAGGCAGAAATCATAGCCGATATTGCTCCGTCCTTAAGAGGATGGGAAGGCGCGGCAAGCAAGAAATATTTTCAATTATTAGCTACTTTAGTACCTGAGACCTTTCGTTTTGAAAAACGGACAACCCATCCAGCCTTAGATAAATTTAATTCCCTTTTAAATTATGCTTATGGTATTTTATATGGTAAAGTTGAGGGCTGTTTAATCCGTGCTGGTATCGACCCTTACGTTGGCATTTTCCATAGAGATGATTACAACAGGCCCGCGTTGGTTTTTGATGTTATTGAAAAATATAGGATTTGGGCGGACTATGTGGTTTATCATTTATGTGCACAAGAGGCATTTTCCGAGGAATGTTTTCGATTCGACACGCAAGGAGCCTGTTATGTTGAAGGTTTGGGTAAGCGGATATTAATACAATCTATGAATGACTATTTAGCGGAAGTAGTGCCTTTAAAAGGATTACCCAGAAGCCGGGGAGAGCATATACAGCAGGATGCCTACGAATTAGCTAATTTCTTTTTAGAATCATTTTTTATAAAATAAAAGGGCTATGTTACTATTAGGATTAAATATAACCTCTCCCGGAGACAAACTACAGCCCATAAGCATTGATCGCTTTTTCCAAGGAATACAAGATTCAAAACAAACTTTTAAAGATCAGATATCACAGTTACGCAGTATTGCGACCATGGATATAAACAGGTATAGAGATTTAAAGAAGAAGTTACCTTATGTGGTTTGTGGCATGTTTCACCCGCTCATTCGCAGGAAAGAGAACTTTAGCGCCATACAATATTTTATCATTGATATGGACCATATTGTGGAACATGGAAAATCTATAACGACCATAACGGATAAATTAAGAGCTGAACCTCAGGTACATCTATTTTTCAAATCACCTGGAGGTGACGGAATAAAAGTAATGTTCAAATTAAAAGAAAACTGTCATGATGCACAGTTATTTTCTGCTTTTTATAAAATATTTGGACATTATTTTGGTGAAAAGACCGGACTGATGGATATCATTGATATAAAAACAAGTGATGTGACCCGGGCATGTTTCATGAGTTACGATGAAGATGCATTTTACAATGCTGAAAGTGAATGTATTGATATGAATGAGTATCTGAATAAGGAAAACATAGAACAAGTTGAAAAAAGCATTAAAGAAATTGAATTAAAATTTGATGAACAGGTTAGTGAAATACCGAAAATCAGTCAAAATCTGGAACAGGACGTATTAGATCAGATAAAAGCTAAATTAAATCCAAAGGTAAAAACCACACCTGAAAAACAATTTTTTGTTCCTAAGGAGGTAGATAATCATATCAGTATATTAACGAAAGAACTTGCCGAATTATCATTAGAACTTTACGAGACTGAGCCAATACAATATGGTAGGAAAGTAAGAATTAAGACAGGAAGGATGATTGCAGAAATCAATATTTTTTATGGTAAGAGAGGCTTCACCGTAGTAAAAACCAATAAAGCAGGAACGAATGAATCATTGGCTGATGTAGCTGCACGTGCGATTGAACAAATTTTAAAGCCCGAGTTTGACGCAAAAATATGAGTAAAAAGGAAGAAAAGGAAAAGAGATTATTCGACATACTTAGCAAGTTAAAGGAGGCAGGAATAAAGAGCGACATAAAGCGAGACGAGGAAAGGAACGAACTAGAGAGTTTAAGTAACAGAATACAGGCAATATTGCAGATACTCAAAAAACAAATGAAGTCAAGCGAGATGAATTATTTAATTTTTTACGATATTGCGGATGATAAGGTGCGGGTTCAAATTTCAAAATACTTAATTAAGCGAGGTTGTAAGAGAATTCAGAAATCTGTTTTTTTGGCAAGGAGTGAGAACAAGCATTTTCAGCAGATAGTAGCAGACCTAAAAGAGGTAAACAGTTTGTACGAAAACAATGACAGTATCATACTTGTGCCCATAAACAGTAGCGATGTTAGAGGCATGCAATTGATAGGAATGAACGTTGATTTGACCTTAATAACGGATAAACCGAGCACTTTATTCTTTTAATTTCAACATAAAACACACAAAACATGGTGAATACGCATTACAAAATATTTGCTCATTATAAAATTTTATAATATCAAGCACTTAACAATGCTTTCCCGAAGCGTAAATATCTTGTTATATTTTTCAAAGTGGTCATATCAGATTGTTAATGAATTAGTTGTAAAGGGAACTC
>JANQZX010000138.1:0-30146 GCA_030728245.1 Saprospiraceae bacterium
TAAATTTAAATGTTGTAATCCTTAATCCGTTGCTAAGAACCTGGTCTCCGATAAAAAGTGAGTTGTTAAATAAAGACAATCTTATTAATTTTTATGGTTTTGAGAATCATACCGCATTAATAAACAAAAAAGGTTTTTTTTATATTAAAAATAAAGATAAATGGATTCAAAAATTTAAGATACCTAATGCTGCAATAACCACCATTTTTCCTGCAAATAAAGGTGAATGGCATGCTTATTCTGAAGATACTTATTTTAATTTAGGTGAAAATGGAAATATTATCGATTCAGTAAGAATAAAGGCAACGAAAATCAGGGATTTCATTGAATTCAAAGGACAAAATGAAAAATGTTTTTTACAACTTGAAAATGATTCTATTAGACTTTTAGATAAGGACTATCAGTTTAAAAATAAATTATCTTTTCCAAATAAAACCATTAATCTGAATAAGGTAAACCATCTTTTTATCGATAAAAATTTAAGGATATGGATGAAATATCAAAATAGTGTTTCAGTTTATACTGAAAGGGGAGAGATTTTTCAAGACTTTCCTGAAATTAATAATCAAGATATATTTTGGCGCGGTCGGTTTCCTATAAAAGAAGATGTTTTAGGAAAGGTTTGGATTCATTTAGGATTTGGTTTTTTTTATAATTCATTGATTGATAAAGATATAAAATTTTATTTTAAGAATGAAGGGTATAGTTTTAGAGGCTTGCAACAAATCAATGACTCCATTATTTATTTTAATTCCTATAAGGGAAATGGATTATTGAACCTTAATACGGGTTTAAATACCTATTTTTCATCTAAAAATAATTATTTCCTGGGTGCTTTTCTTAACGAAAAAAAGCACCGGATTTATGTTGGAACAAATAATTCAAAATATGAAATTTTTAACCTGGATAACTTTCAAGTTTATGAAAAGACCGACAATGATAAGCTTTTTTATCATTTTGTTTATTTAGAAAAGGGATTGAACAATAAATATTTTTGGTTGGGTGATTTTGGCTTTCAATCTTTTGATATGGATAATGATACTTTAGGAACTTTTTTTCCTTTACCTCCCGGACATTCATCCATTTCATCGTTTTTTGATATGGACTCCTTTTATTTGGTTGGAACTGATAGAGGATTACTAAAGTATTCACTAAAAAATAAAAGGTGGTTTAATTTGGCGGTTATTCCTAAAGTAAGAGTTACAGGCATTAAATACTTTAAAAACAGGTTTTTAATTTCAACAGCTGCGAATGGCTTATTCGTTTTAAACAATAAATTCGAGATGTTGGGGGATATTCGAAAAAAATTAGAGCCTATTAATAAGGTTATTTTCTCCATGCTAATAGGTTCCGATGAAATGATCTGGCTTGGTACCGAAAAAGGGCTTTATAAAGTTAATCCATTGAATGGGAAATATAATATGTATTCTATTTCTGACGGTATTTTTGAAGAGGAATTTAACTGGCTTTCCATGCTAAATTTAAAAAATGGGGAGATCCTGATGGGAACCATTAATGGTCTGGTCAAATTTAATCCTCGGAAAATGGCTAATTCTTTTAGTGATTTTGAAAAAGGAAATTTTTATTTTTCATCCATAGAAATTAATAATAATAGCAATACCAGAAATAGGAATGGACTGTTTGAATATTTAAGTAAAGGTAAAATAACCTTAAATCCCAATGAATATAGTCTGACCCTTTATCCGGGTTTTTCTAATAATTACATGGGGAAATCATTACTTTTCTTTGTAAAAACGCCCTATTTGGATGATTGGCAATTAGTTGAAAATTTTAATTCGATTACCTTAAGCCCTACTGCCGGTAAATCGAATATTCAAATTAGAATATCCCAGGATTCACCTGAGCATTTTTTAAAAGAAATTAATATTCCCATTTATAAACTTCAGTATGTATTAGAAAATAAAACTTTTTTGTGGTTTGCCTTTCTTCTGTTTTTACTTTTGATTGGTATAATCTTTATTTTAAGGTATAGATTGCTTACTGGAAAAAACAAAGAACTTGAAAGAAATCTTGCCATAAGAGTAAACGATTTAGAATTAAATGAGCAATCGCTAATCGATAAAAATAACAAGTTAGCCATTTTAAATGAGGAAAGAAGGCGCTTTTTTGATATTTTAGGCCATGAGGTGAATACTCCTCTTGCTGGTATGAAACAACTAAGTCATACGTTTAATTACTTGTTAAAGAGAGGTGAATATGAGAAGGCATTGAAAATTGCTCAATCTTTGGAACATAGTGGAACTGAAATTTCACATTTAGTGGATAATTTATTGACATGGTCAAATCTTGAAAAAAATACCCAACTCTCGCGGAATCTATCCTTTAGTATAACAGATAAACTTAACTCGACAGTAGATTTATTTATTTTTCAGATACATAGAAAAAATATTCAATTCAAATTATCATTATCTGAAGCCTTTGATGGTGAAATTAATTCTGATCCCAATATCATTTCCTTCATTTTAAGAAATATTCTTAGTAATGCTATAAAATATTGCCCTGAACATGGCGATATTATTTGTACCCTCAATAGAGAAAATGAGGTGTTATCCTTATCTGTTTATAATTCTTCAGAAATATTGACAGACGAAAATTTTTCTAAAATGATTGGTTTTTCTCCCGTTTCGAGTATGCCGGGGACTCTTCAAGAAAAGGGACTGGGTATTGGGTTGTTTATGGTATGTCAATTAGTTTTGATTATTAAGGGTACCATAACTTATGACATTCATCCAAATGGAGGAGTAACTGCCTTAATTAAAATTAACAATTAACTTTATCACCCATTTAATGACTTTTGTCACCTAAGAGTGGTGATGATGACCTATGAGGGCATGTAATTACTTAAATTCGCTTCACAATTAATAACTCGATTTTAACTGAAAAATTTAACTGGGAGTAATATTTAATGTCCCGCTTGTACTTTACAGGTGGGGCATTTTTTTTTGTCTGTATTCCTGCCTATATTGTCGGATTATACAATCAATCAGAATGAGGTGGGAGTTTAAATTAGCCATGCGTATTTCAAACGGTAAAGAAAAGTCGTTTGCGAGCATTATTATTCGTATTGCTTCGCTTGCCGTGGCTTTGAGTATTGCAGTAATGATTGTCACTACCGCATTAATTACAGGATTTAAATCAGAAATAAGTAGTAAAATATTTGGCTTTTGGGGACATTTACACATCAACGCTGCCAATGTTTATCAAAATTTATTGGAAATTGATCCTATTGAGGATAACCAGGATTTTTATCCTGTGCTCAAAAACATGCAAGGTATAAAGGCGGTTCAGGTGTATGCCATACAACCTGGTATCGTTAAAGGTAAAAATGACTTAGATGGCATTTTTTTAAAGGGCATTGGTTCCGATTTTAATTGGCAGTTTTTTAAAACGTACCTTCAAGAGGGAGATATTATTTCTTTCCCAAAAGAAGAGGCATCTAATCAAATCATCATTTCTAAGCAAACAGCCAGCAGGCTTTCATTAAAAACTGGAGATAACTTCAGGTTGTTTTTTGTGAAAAATGGTACCATGCTGAAAAGGAATTTTAAAATTTCTGGTATTTATAAAACGGGTTTGGAAGAATACGATAGTAAATTTGCTTTAGTCGATATAAGAAAAGTTCAACAATTACAAGGTTGGGAAGATAACCAAATAGGTGGTTACGAAGTGTTTATTGATGATATTAGTAAGATTGATCATTGGGCAGAAGTGATTTATAGTAATGTGTTACCTCCCGATTTAAATGTGCAATCCATACGAGATAAACTTCCTGAAATCTTTGAATGGTTGTCTTTACAAGATATTAATGAGGTGGTCATATTATCACTCATGATTGTTGTTGCTATCATTAATATGGTTACGGCTCTCTTGATTTTGATGTTAGAAAGGACCAGAATGATAGGTATTTTAAAAAGTCTTGGTAGTTCTAATTGGAGTATCCGCAGAATTTTTATGTTCTATGCGGGTATTATAGCAAGTAAAGGTATGTTTTGGGGAAATATTATTGGGGTAAGCATTTGTTTACTTCAAAAATATGGTCACTTTATAAAGCTTTCCGAAGAGAATTATTATTTAAACGAGGCCCCCATTCTTATAAATTTTAGTCATATCTTATTCCTTAACCTGGGTACTATTTTGGTTATCGTCTTATTCCTAATTCTTCCAACCTGGCTAATTACCCGCATTTCTCCTGTAAGAACTTTAAGGATGGATTAAAGTTATTCTTACCGTTATTTAATCTAAAATAGGTAAGTTTGCATTTCGGTTTTCGAGAATTATCAATTTCCTGCTATGGTTCATTTTTACGTAAAGGTTGATGGTCTACTTACTGAAATTCAGCATCCGGAACCAGGTTGTTGGGTAAATATAAAACCCCCTTTTTCTACCGATGAAATGGAAAAAACGTCGGTGCAGTTTGAGATTCCACTAGATTTTTTGTTAGACTCTCTTGACATAGATGAAAGATCCAGATTTGAAGTGGAAGATGACTGCCGCCTCATTTTAATAAACGCACCTATTCTTAATACATCGGAGGAGGAAAATGATGCTATTTATATCACTGTTCCGATTGGTATAATCATTTCACCTGAACACGTTTTTACTATTACCACAGCAGATAATCCTGTGTTAGATAAATTTATTGAAAACAAAGTAAGAAATTTTGATCCATCTGATGCCATGTTTTTTCTTATTCAACTTCTGGAGCAAAATGTGTATCGATTTCTTACCTGTTTGAAAAAATTAGACCTCAGAAGAAATTTAATTGAAAGGGAGCTTTATCATGCCAGTAGAAATAAGGAGTTAAAACAACTCTTAAGCATTGAAAAATCCTTAGTTTATATCCTCAATTCATTGAGCGCTAATGATTTGCTTATGATGAAAATGAAAAGGGTAGATTTTTTATCCATTCGGAGCGAAGAGGAAAAAATGGATTTGTTCGAAGATATTATTATCGATAATGGTCAGGCCCTGGAAATGGCCAATGTATATTCCAACATCCTCTCAGGAACCATGGATACTTATGCTTCCATTATTTCAAATAATATGAATGTCACTATTCACAGACTTACTTTAGTCACTATTTTTCTCGCCGTTCCTACCTTAATTGCTTCTTTTTTTGGAATGAATGTGCCCCTTCCATTATCAAAAAGTCCCTATGCCCTTCCTGTAATCATTGTTTTTGCCACGTCGGTTTCTTTTCTCCTAAGCTGGATTATCCAACGTAAAAGATTCTTTTAACCTATTTGGAATAAGATGCAATGATTTTTTCAAATACGCCCTCAGAAACTATTCTTTTTATCCATAAGGATAATTTTTGGAGGGGTTTACCTACCACATAAGTAATGGGTAATTTTTCATGGCTTAATAAACGATAGATTTCTAAGGCTACCGCCCGGGCGGACATGCCTTTATTGACCTCATCGTCAATGTGTTGGTTTGTTCTTTTTACAATGTCAGCATAAAATGGATCTTCTAAATCCTTTACTTTTAATCTGTTTTCATTGATTGATGTTCTAATGTCACCGGCTTGAATGGAACAACAGCTAATATTTGTTTGGGATAATTCCATTCTTAAAGATTGAATAATCTTATCTCCAGCGGCTTTACTTGCACAATAAACACCTCTAAAAGGTAGAGCAATGACTGAAGCAATAGAACTTATGCTTATTATTTTACCCGCATTATGATGTCTCATGGAAGGGAGAACCGCTTGTAAAACATGCAATAACCCATTCACATTGGTATGCCATACTCTATTAACATCGGCAACATCCAGATATTCGATGGGACCAATGATACCTAACCCTGCATTATTTATAACTACATCTATTCTGCCTTCCTTTTCTAAAATATAATTTACGGCATTTTGAACACTCTGCTGATCGGTAACATCTACTTTAAGTTCCTTAACATAAGGGTTTTCTGACGGTGGATTTCTTGAACTTCCGTAAACAATATGTCCATTTTCATAACATAATTCAGCAATGGCCTTGCCCAGTCCTGAGGAGGTTCCAGTAATAAAAATGACCTGTTTTTTCATAATATAGAGCTTATGTTATTGAAATTTCCATGTAAAATTAGGTAAAATACTTGTTTTGTTTTTTTAAAAAAAATGAAACATATTTGAACTTTTAATTGTATTTATGCGAAATAATACAAAATTATAAAACGATATCATGGAAAAATTTCTAAGCGCTTTGCTTCTACTTGTTTCTTCTACTGTTTTCGGGCAAACACAAATTAAGTTTGACCGATTTACTTTAGATAATGGTTTGAAAGTTATTTTACACGAAGACCATACTACACCCAATGTTGTGATTTCAGTTCTTTATCATGTAGGCTCAAAAAATGAAAAGCCGGAGAGAACTGGATTTGCTCATTTTTTTGAACATTTGATGTTTGAAGGTTCGGAGAATATTGCGAGAGGTGAGTACGATAAATACGTTTCTCGTGCTGGTGGAGCCTTAAATGCCTATACAAGTCAGGATAGAACCTATTATTATGAGTTTTTACCTTCTAATTATCTTGAATTAGGATTATGGCTTGAATCTGAAAGGATGAAACATGCCGTGGTTGATTCAAAGGGAATTGAAACGCAAAGAGCGGTAGTAAAAGAAGAGAGAAAACAAAGAATGGATAACCAGCCTTATGGTACTCTAATGGAACAGGTTTTTGTGAGACTTTTTGATAAGCATCCTTATCGTTGGATGCCAATAGGCTCTATGGAACACCTCGATGCTGCCTCAGATGAGGATTATCAGCAGTTTTATAAAGATTTTTATCTTCCTGATAATGCCGTTCTCACTATTGCGGGTGATATAAATAAAAGTACTGCTAAAGCATTGGTTGAAAAATATTTCTCGACGATTCCTAAATCGTCAAAACCTATTTATCGTCCAACCATTACCGAAGCTCCTTTAAACGGACCAAAAAGAGATACAGTGTATGATCGAGTTCAGTTGCCAGCTTTAATCATTGGTCATAGAACGCCAGCACAGGGAAGTAAAGATTATTATGCTATGGAAATGTTAAATACTCTGTTGTCAAATGGTAACAGTTCTCGTATTTATCGTTCTCTTGTCGATGAAAAACAGTTGGCCATTCAGGCAGGTTCTTTTCAATTTCCACTCGAAGATCCAGGTTTGGGTATTTCCTACGGTATAGCCAATATGGGCGTTGAATTAAGTGACATTGAAAAGGCGATTTTAGGGGAAATTGAAAAAGTACAAAATCAACCTATTTCTGATCAGGAGTTAAAAAAACTACAAAATCAAATTGAAAACCAGTTTGTGGGCAAGCTTTCATCCGTAGAAGGTATCGCAGAGAATTTGGCTGTCTATGAAACGCATTATGGTGACGCTTCATTAATTAATACAGAGATAAATCGTTATTTGGCAGTTACTAAAGAGGATATCCAAAGAGTAGCTAATCTTTATTTTGATGAGAAAAATCGTCTGGTCTTATTTTGGTTGCCAAAATCAAATTAAGATCGTTTTTAACCTTTTACATACTCAAATACTACATCACCATGCAGCAGCATAAATTTTTAATTCTTTCTCTTTTTTTATTTCTTTCTGTCTTCTCTGTGCAAGGTCAGGAAGATTTTAGGAAATCAGCTCCGGTGGCTGGTCCAGCACCAAAAATTGAAATTGGAAATTATACCTTATCTAAACTAAGTAATGGTCTTCAAATTATAGTGGTTGAAAATCACAAGCTTCCCAGGGTTTCTTTTCAGCTTTTTGTGGATGTCCCTTTGCATTTAGAAAATGATAAAGCGGGTATTTCATCTATTGCAGGCCCACTATTGAGCGCTGGTACTAGCTCTAAGTCGAAAGCACAAATCGATGAATCTGTTGATTTTATAGGTGCATCACTGAATACATCAGGAAATGGTATTTCTGCCTCATCCTTAACAAAACACGCTGACGTTGTTTTAGAATTAATGTCTGATATTCTTTTTAACGCTTCTTTTCCTAAAGAAGAATTTGATAAACTGATTAAACAAACGCTTTCTGGTTTGTCTAGTCAAAAAGATGACCCTGGGGCTATTAGTTCAGAAATTTCAAGCAGATTGAGATATGGAACAAAACACCCTTACGGCGAAACAACTACGGAGCAATCTATTCAGAATATTACGGTCCTGGATTGTAAAAATTATAAGGATGAATATTTCAAACCGGGTAATTCTTATCTTATAGTGGTAGGTGATATTACCAATGCTGACGCTTTGGCCAAGGCTGAAAAGTATTTTGGGGCATGGAAAAAAGGTAAGGTTAAAGCACAAAAATTTGTTGACCCAACACCGCCAGCGGCCAATCAAATGTATGTTTACGATAAAAATGATGCGGTTCAAACCGTTTTATCCCTCACTTATCCTCTAAATTTAGAGCCTGGTGCAGCCGACATCACCGCAGTGTCAGTAATGAATCAAATATTCGGAGGTGGAAGTTCCAGTCGTTTATTTAAAAACATAAGGGAAGATAAGGGTTATACTTACGGGGCTTATTCAAGTATTTCTCCCAATGAGAATATTGGTTTCTTTACGGCAGGCGCCAATGTAAGAAATCTGGTTACTGATTCAGCATTAACTGAATTTATCGTTGAAATGAAATCAATCAGAGAGGGTACCGTTACTGACGAAGAGCTAAATGCCGCAAAAGCAGAACTTCTTGGTCGTTTTGGACGTAGTTTGGAACAACCCTCTACCATTGCAGGTTTTGCCTTAAATATTGTTCGTTATAAATTGCCCGCTGATTATTACAATACTTATTTACAACGATTGAGTGCTGTCGATGCTGCCCAGGTTAAAGCTATGGCTTTGAAATATATTAATCCTGATAAGATTTTTATCTCGGCAGTAGGTAAAGGTTCAGAAATTGCTTCAAAATTAGCTCGATTCGATGCCGAAAATAAGGTTAGATATGTAGATAATTATGGAAATATTTTGGTTCCAAAATTGAAAATGGAAACTAAATCAGAGGTAAAAATAGATCCTTCTGCGATCATTGAAAACTATATAAAGGCTATTGGCGGTAAGGAGGTTCTTTCCAATGTAAAAGATGTAACCATAGAAATGTCAGCATCTATTCAAGGAATGCAACTTTCAATGAAAAATATCCAAAAGGATAATATTAAGCTCATTTCTTCGGTTACAATGAATAGTATGACTTTAAGTGAGCAGATATTTGACGGTACTAAGGGTAAAATTACAGCCATGGGTCAGCCTGAAAAAATAGTGGAAGGTGATGAGGCTAATGAATTACGTGAAGAGGCAAGTATCTTTCCTGAATTATTCTACACAGAAAAAGGTACTACTTTGGAATTAGCTGAAAATGAAATGGTTAATGGCGTTGATTGCTATAAGGTATTGATTAAAGATGCTAAAGGAAAAATTAAATCTGATTATTTTGCCGTAGATTCTGGTTTAAAAATGAGAACATCTATGGTGGAGAAATCAGGTGAACAGGAAGTAACCATCATTCGTGATTACGGTGATTATAAGCCAGTGGCTAATATTTTATTTCCTCACAAATTAGTTATTAAAGGAGCTATGCCAGCACCTTTAGATGCTAATGTGAAATCTATAAATGTAAATAGTCAGGTATCTGACGATGTATTTAAAGTAGGAAAATAAGGTTAATCTAAAGGTTTATCAGGAGTGGGTGCTGAAGCATGAAATTTTTCTTGTATGATGGGCGTAATATTTTCCATCATTGAGATAATATCTTCGAAATACTCACTCCTGAAAACCATACCTACATGGTAATCTTTTTTTAATGTCCAGACGATCTTTTCGTCACTGAAAATGGATATATCCGGCTCTTTCATTTTTGCCAGCGAAACAATAAGACCTGCGAAGAAATTTTTCTTCTCTGGCACCTTATAGGGCTTATTTTCAAAAACACAATGCTCAAGATTGGCCCATTCTTTCCACATATTTATTCCTGTGGCAGCTTCTAATAACTCTGTAATATGTGCCCCTCCAACCCGGGCGGAGGTTTCAAGAAAGTAGATTTTTCCATCCTTTTCTGCCTTAATAAATTCAGTATGACTTGCTCCATTCTGTAGATTGAAGCTATGTAGGAGTTGCCTGTTTAGACTTAAAATCTCTTTATTGTCAGTGGTATAATCGGGCAGAGTAATGGTTTTAAAGATACCACCTTCATGAGCAACCTTTAAAGGTGTTTCTAAATATCTCGAGGTTTTTTCAAAAACAATGTCGCCATTATAAGATAATGAGTCACAGTGAAAAACACTTCCGGGGATAAATTTCTCTAAGAGATAATCAGTCCTATTTTCTCCCACATCTTGAAGAAATTGGGCTACTTCATTGAATGATGCTACCTTTTTTATACCTGTAGTTGATGCCTGACTTCTCGGCTTAATAATCCAGGGACCCTCAACTTCTCTCATAAATTGATGAATAGCCAGGTCATTAAATAGAGGACAGAAGGGTGGAACAGCTATCTCAAATTCCTTTGCAGCTATTCTCATAGCTAATTTATCCCTAAATAGTTGTGCCGTATGAACATTCATGCCCTTTATTTGAAAGGCAGACCTAAGAAAAGCTGCTTTTTCAACGTCAAAGTCGTCTAAAGCAACTAAGACGTCAATTTTTTCCGTTTGTAATAACCAGCCAAACCCTTTTTTAAGTAAAGCCATGTTCTCGGGGGAATTATCCTCGGTGGGCAAATAATAGGTTTCGGTAATATGTTGCCATGGCCAATTTTCCTGCTTTCTACTTTCACAGGTTATTAGAAATACGCGATGACCTAAAATAGATTGTTGAATTAAAAATTCGGTCCCTTTAAAATAACTGCAAATACATAATATATTCATATTAAATAATTTATAAGATAAATTCCATGGATTGAAAAAATTCTTCTCCCCAGTAAGATTCATGATGCTCCCCTTGAGAATTAATTTTCAAAGTGATTTCATTTTCTTTGTTTAGTGCTCTCAACCCATGGTACAAAGCCACAACTTGACCTACCATTTCGTTGCTTTCCCTTCCCCCACAATAAATATAAGTTTTTGTTTTTAATGAATCAGAAGAATTAGATTGTAACCAATCGAAAAGATTAGGAAGAAGCCATAAGGAAGGAGAAAAAATAAGGCCCTTTCCAAACACAGCGGGAAAAGCCAGGTGAGCATATAAACTTATCAGACCGCCCATTGAACTGCCTCCAATGATAGTATTCTGGGGGTTACCAATGGTTCTGTAATTTTGATCAACGTAGGGAATAATATCATTTTTTAAAAAATCAATATATTCTTTACCATAAGCTTCCGCCCGATCGGGCACATGAGGAGGTGTGTATTCTGCCAATCTATTCTCATGGGTATGATCGACGGCCAGAATGATAACTCTTTTATCTTTCTGAGCAGATAATCTGGCTACTTTTCTATCGATATGCCAGTTGCCATAAGGCGATTTATCTTGAAAAAGATTTTGACCATCTTGTAAATAAACTATAGGGTATCTTTCTGTCGATGAATAATAATCCCAGGGTAATAGTATAGATATTCTCCTCGTTTTAATTGGATCTGGGACCTTGAATTTGGAGGACAAATCATGGATGATAGGGTAATATTTTGTGTGGTTTAAATCTTCATCTTTCAACCATTGATTTACGGTATCTTTTGGTTCAGGCATTCCCATTGCCCACTTTCTATTGGGCGTGTGTTTTCCAGAACTGTTAAGTTCAACAGAATGCCAATCTCCGCGGGTGTACTTATAATCCAGGGTTTCATCGGGAATTAAAGACAAGGGAATATCAATAAAATACTGGTTATCTACTGCATTAATCATTTGATATCTTTCATCGGCGGGTTTCCAACCGTTGAAGTTACCCGTCAAATAAATATTACCTTTTTCATTGGAATCATCCAATAAGGAAATTTTCAAGTAATTATTTTTTGTCATATTTTAAAAAGGACGTTTTTATCATTTAATTGTGGCGGTTTATCGAAAAATAAATAAAGCAATTTACTAAATTCCCTTAAATTGCAGTGTTTTTCGAATGGCTTTAATAAAATATGAAATGATGGATAAATCATCAACCAACTTATTTGGTAATTTAGATGGATTGGATGATAAAAGTTGTAAATCATTGACCGATGCATTGCTTCGAAATAATTTGAAAGGCTTTGATTATCTTGAGTTTAGAGCATCTCTTCGCGCATTGGCGAGTTTAAAGATGGAGTCCTCCCAGGTTTTTCAATCTGCCTTTGCCACAGCTTCCGTCATCGGTTTAACTAAGGAACATTTAGTTAGTTCTGCCGAACATTATAAATCTGTTTTGCAAAAGGAGAAAAATTCATTCGATATTGCGCTTCAAAATCAGGTGAACCAACATGTTGTGGCGAGAAACAATGAAATTTTGGCGTTGGACCAACAAATATCTTTGTTTAAACAGCAAATAGCAGAGCTTGAATCTAAAATTATCAAGAATGAAGCCTTGATAAAATCTAAAAACGAACAGATTATTGAATCTGATTCCAAAATTAATGCTACAAAACAAAATTTTGAAGTTACCTTGCATGCTATAAATAGTGAAATAGATCGTGATATCGATGCAATTAACCTTTATCTGTAAATTCTTAAATTATGGCTGATATATCTCAATTTAATAGTGGAAATATGAAACCCAAGTCCTTTTGGTCAAGACCAGAAGGGATTGCCGGACTTGTTTTTCTGATGACTATCGTCGGGGGCGTTGGTTTCTTGATTTTTTCAAATATTGCCTTCCTTTTAGCATTGGCTCAAAATGTGTTTTATTTGACTTTAATGATTATCGCTATTGGGGCTTTAGTTTATATGGTCGCTGATCCTCGTATGAGAACGCTCGTATGGTATATGTATAAAAGTTTGATGCGTACCATTACCGGCGCTTTTGTTACCATCGATCCCGTAGGTATTCTAAAAAATTATGTGGAGGATCTGGAGAAAAATTTAGGTAAAATGCGTACGCAAATTGGTTTGTTACGCGGTCAAATTAGGAAACTTCATACTGTTTTTGAAGAGAATGAAAAGGAGGTCAATGCCAGTATGAAATTAGCACAGGCTGCCAGAGATGCTGGAAATGAAAATCAAATGTTGCTCAGTTCCAGAAAAGCAGCCAGATTGAAGGAGAGCAATGAAAAATATACTGTTCTTCTACAGAAAATGGAGATTCTCTATCGTATTTTAACAAAAATGCATGATAATTCTGAAGTGCTTTTGGAGGATACAAGAGATCAGGTGAAATTAAAAGAACAAGAGAGAAAGGCAATTCGTACCTCTCACTCGGCTATGAAGTCAGCCATGAGTATTATTAGTGGAGATCCCGATAAAAGAGCTATGTTTGATATGGCCATGGAAACCATTGCCGATGATGTAGCTAATAAGGTAGGCGAAATGGAGCGTTTTATGGAAATGTCTTCCAATTTTATGGATTCAGTGGATCTTCAGAATGGTGTTTTTGAAGAGCAAGGCTTAAAAATGTTGGAAGAATGGGAGAAAAAATCGTCTTTGATGTTACTCGATGGCTCTTCTTCTTCTTCTTCTTCTTCTTCTTTATCCTCTCCATCCATGCTTGACTTAAATCAGAAGGGTTTTTCAAAAAATGAAACACCAAAAATTTCTGGTTCCTCTTCGTATGATAACCTTTTCAATAGTTAATTTTATGAAAATTTCTGTTTTAACATCTATATTTCTGACCATAATTTCTATTTTCAATCTGTCAGGGCAGGATAAAAAGGGTATGGATTGGGCCAATCTAACAAGATATAAAGAGGCAAATAATGCTTTATTAAAAGAGAAGCCGTCGTCTTCTACTGTTGTACTGATGGGTAATTCCATTACCGAAGGTTGGGTAAGAGAGCGACCCGATTTTTTTAAAGCGAATACCAATCTGGTGGGTAGGGGTATAAGTGGACAAACTACGCCTCAGATGTTGTTGAGGTTTAAGCAAGATGTTGTTCATCTAAAGCCTAAATTAGTTGTCTTGCTCTGTGGTATTAATGATATTGCTCAAAATACAGGACCAATTTCTCAATCTGAAATAATGGATAATATTATTTCTATGTGTGAATTGGCTGTTGCCAATAAAATTGGGGTGATTTTAAGTTCTGTCCTCCCCGCCAGTGATTTTCCCTGGCGTCCAGGAATGAATCCCGGCCCAAAGGTGGTTAGTTTAAATGAAGACATTAAAAAGTACGCAAAATTAAAGGGACATATCTATCTGGACTATTATTCTTCTATGGAAGATGGTAATTTAGGTCTTAAACCGGGGTTAAGTACAGATAAAGTTCATCCAACACCTGCAGGTTACGCTATCATGGAACCTTTATTATTGGCAGCGATTCAAAAAGGGCTCAAGAAACTATAAAGTCTGTATTTTCCTGGCTTTTTCATGTACCTCTTCATTTAATTTGTTCTTGTAAGCAATAAGGCTGTTCTGAAGGTCGCTATCGCTGGTGCTCAATATTTGAAGTGCCAGAATACCAGCATTTTTTGCTCCGTTTAACGCTACTGTTGCCACAGGAACACCTCCTGGCATTTGTAAAATAGACAGGATTGAATCCCAACCGTCAATGGAATTAGTTGATTTTATGGGTACACCAATAACAGGTAAAGGGGAAATTGCCGCTACCATACCCGGTAAATGTGCTGCACCTCCTGCCCCGGCAATTATTACTTTTACCCCTCTGACATGAGCGTTTTTTGCAAAAGAATATAATTTTTCAGGTGTTCTGTGCGCAGAGACAATATCAACCTCATAAGCAATGTTAAAAGATTTGATGATGTGAACCGCTTCTTCCATTATCTTCATATCGGAATCGGAACCCATTATTATGCTTATTAATATGCCTTCTCCTTTCATTTGTTTTTTTTCGTAAAACTACTATTTTATGTATCGATTCATACTTCTTTTTGGTCTGTCGCTTATTTTTTTTTCGATGAATGCGCAGCAAAATCCTGAAACAAAGCTAGATTGGTTCAAGTTTAAGTCAGATAAGGGCAAATTTGTTGTCACTGTGCCTGGTGAACTTCGAGAAAAAATAGATAGTTCCAATACCCCTTTAGGGCCTCTTGTTATGCATACTTTTTATTTTCAGCCCTCAGCTAATAGTGGACATTCAAACTTTATGTACATGCTTCAGTATTGTGATTATCCAGAGGGGGCACTCGATGTCAAAGATGATTCTTTTGTCAGTGATTTTTTTGAGTCAACCAGGAATGAAGCCGCTTTTAGCATAAATGGAAAGGTTATTTATTTCTCGCCTATCAAGTTAAATACTTTACCAGGTCAGTTTTGGAGAATACATTATAAAAATGATACGGCTGTCATTAAGACAAAAGCCTATTTAATGAAAAACAGATATTTTGCTATCCAAACCATCACCTTCAAATCATTGGCCTCAAATATGGATACAGATAAATTTTTCGATTCCTTCCAAATACTTGAAAATTAGATACCTTGAATTATCTTTGGTATTCATAAATCTGTCATGGAAAAAATTGCTGTATTTCCAGGGTCATTTGATCCTATCACTGTTGGGCATGTTGATATTGTCATGAGGGCTTTGCCATTTTTCGATAAGATTATCGTTGCGGTGGGAGTTAATGATCAAAAGAAAACTTTATTTCCTCTTCCCGACCGATTGAAATGGTTGGATCAGGTTTTTAGGGACGAACCTAAAATTGAAATTGGGAGTTTTGAAAATCTTACGGCCCACTACTGTTCCAGGATTGGAGCTAAATACCTGATCAGAGGTTTAAGGAATGCCTCCGATTTCGATTATGAAAAAACCATTTCTCAACTTAATCATATCGTTGGAAATGGTCTTGAAACTATTTTTTTGATTAGCCAACCCGCATTCAGTCATATCAGCTCTACGATTGTTCGCGAAATTATAAAGGGTGGGGGTGACGCCATTTCTTTTTTACCTGAAAAAATAGTTATTCAACCTTTTTTAAGATAAAACCTTATACTTTAAAACCAAATATTATGGCCAATGCCCTTTTTACCCTTCCAGAAATTAAAAATGAACCGGTTCTAAATTATGCAGCGGGTTCACCTGAAAGGAAAGCGTTAGATTCGGCGCTTACCGAGTTACTTTCAAAAAAATTAGATATCCCTCAGTTTATCGGTGGTGAGGAGGTTTTTGATGGAGATAAAATAGCTATTTGTCCCCCTCATGACCATAAACTTACTATAGGTTATTACTATAAAGGAAATAAAAATCATGTTGAAAAGGCCATACAGTCAGCGCTGAAGGCTAAACATTCCTGGGAATCTACACCTTGGGAACAAAGAGCAGCTATCTTTTTAAAAGCGGCAGATTTGTTGAGCGGGCCTTTTAGAGCAAAAATGAATGCGGCGACCATGCTCTGTCAATCAAAAAATATTTATCAGGCGGAAATAGACGCCGTGGCTGAATTGGCTGATTTTTTCCGATTTAATGTGAAATTTATGACCCAGATTTATGCAGAACAGCCAATTTCTGCTCCGTTAGTCTGGAATAAATTGGAATTCAGAGCTTTAGAAGGATTTATCTTTGCTCTAACTCCGTTTAATTTTACCTCTATTGCAGGTAATTTACCCGCTGCCCCAGCCCTTATGGGAAATGTGGTGGTTTGGAAACCCGCAGAAAATCAGGTGTACTCTGCCGCAGTGATTATGGAAGTACTGAAATTGGCAGGCCTTCCTGACGGCGTTATTAATATGGTGGTGGTTTCTGGTCCTGTTGCCGGTGAAGTTATTTTTGAACACAGAGATTTTGCCGGATTGCATTTTACGGGTAGTACTTCTGTTTTTAATAATTTATGGCAAAAAATAGCAGGAAATCTGCCAAAATATAAATCCTACCCAAGAATTGTTGGTGAAACAGGAGGAAAGGATTTTGTGATAGCACATTCAAGTGCTTCGGTTCAGGCATTGGCCGTTGCCCTGGCAAGAGGTGCTTTTGAGTTTCAAGGTCAAAAATGTTCAGCCGCTTCCAGAGCTTATATACCCCAATCCATTTGGAATGAACTGAAAGACATTCTTATTCCAATGGTGCAATCCTTTAAAATGGGTTCTCCACTCGATTATAGTCACTTTATCAATGCGGTGATTGACGAAAAGGCCTTTGATAAAATTGCCGGATATATTGATAAAGGTAAAAATGACGAAACCGTCAGTTTAATCGCAGGCGGAAATTATGATAAATCAATAGGTTATTTTATTGAGCCTACCATTTTCGTGGTTGAAAATCCTCATCATTTTTTAATGGAGGAAGAAATATTTGGGCCGGTACTAACTATGTATGTTTATCCCGATGGTGAATATGAGGAAACACTGAAATTAGTGGATGAAACATCTCCGTATGCTTTGACGGGAGCCGTTTTTGCTTCAGATCAACAGGCATTAACCCTGGCAAATAATTTACTTAGAAATGCAGCGGGTAATTTCTATATCAATGATAAACCTACCGGTGCTGTCGTTGGACAACAACCTTTTGGCGGCGCACGTTCCTCTGGAACAAACGATAAAGCTGGTTCGATTATAAATCTTTGGCGTTGGGTTTCTCCAAGAACCATTAAAGAGAACTTTAACCCGCCTACAGATTATAAATATCCTTTCATGGGGTAAATTAAAATTTGAATTTTAGCGAAAATTCGCTATTTTTACAAATAAAAACACTATGGCGGCTTATTTTAATATGGAAACGCTTAAGTTTCTGATGTTCAATGTTCATAAATTGGAGGAACTGCTTTTAAATGAGCGGTATAATGCTTTCGATAAAGAATCTATCCTCCTTTTTTTACAATCTGTTGCTGATTTTTCAGATCAGGATTTATATCCAATCTTTAAAGAGATGGATGAAAAACCGGCTAAATTTTCAGAGGGTAAAATTCATGTGCATCCAAAAATTAAAGATATTTTAATAAAGCAAGGGGAACTGGGAATTATTGGCGCTTCTTTTGATGAATCAATGGGTGGACTTCAATTACCTGCCACCGTGATGCATGCGGCTTATTTTATAATGGAAGCAGCAAATAATCATATTCCTGGTTATGCAGGTTTGACCGCAGGAGCCGCTCACCTGATTTCCTCTTTTGCCGATAAAAAATATCATGAACAATATGTGCCCAACATGTTATCAGGAGAATGGAGTGGCACCATGTGTCTTTCTGAACCTCAGGCGGGTAGTGGATTGTCAGATATTAAATGTTCAGCAAAACCTCTGGATGACGGTACTTTTCTTATAAAAGGACATAAAATTTTTATTTCGGGAGGGGACCATGAATATGCGGGCAATATTATTCATTTACTATTGGCAAGAATTGAAGGTGCCCCAGCTGGAACTAAAGGAATTTCGCTGTTTATAGTGCCAAAATATAAAATTTCACCTGATCAGACCTTAGTAAATAATGACGTTATTACCGCTGGCGATTTTCAGAAAATGGGTCAACGAGGATATTGTACAGCCCATTTGGTTTTTGGTGATAATGATCATTGTACTGGTTACCTGGTGGGTGAACCTAATAAGGGACTTTCCTATATGTTTCAGATGATGAATGATGCAAGGATTGCTGTAGGAAGGGGAGGGGCAGCCATTGCTTCTGCTGCCTATTATGCTTCTTTGCAATATGCCCAGGAAAGACAGCAAGGAAGAAGGTTACTAAGTGGTGGACGGAAAGATGAAGCCGCAGGACCCACTTTAATCATTAATCATCCCGATGTAAGAAGAATGCTCTTTTTGCAAAAGGCTATTTATGAGGGCTCTCTTTCTCTTATACTGCAATCCTCGATTTATCACGACCGGGAAATTTCTGAAAAAGAAAATAATAATCACTGGAATCTATTACTAGAGTTCCTTACGCCAATTACCAAAACCTATCCTTCAGAAAAGGGGAAATTGGCGGTTGATAATGGTCTTCAGATTTTAGGCGGTTATGGTTTCTGCGCCGACTTCATCCTACAGCAATACTATAGAGACATTCGTATTATGTCTATTTATGAGGGAACAACGGGTATTCAATCCTTAGATCTTTTAGGTAGAAAAGTACTGATGGAAAATGGCCTGGTACTTAAAACGATGTTGGCAGAAATTCAACATACTATCTCAGAGGGTAAAATGGATGAGCGTTTGATGGCAACAGCAGAAGAACTGGAGGATCAATTACCGATGGTCGAAGCTACACTCGCTCACCTTATACCGATTGCCATGAAAGGGGAAACAGAGAAATTTGTTTCTGATGCCACTTTGTTTATGGAAGCTATTGGTACTATTGTGGTTGCCTGGCAATGGTTGAAAATAGGCATTACAGCATCAAATGCTTTAAAATCGTCCGATGCAGCCTTTTCGGCATCTATGTTGAAAAATAAACTTCATACCATGCGCTTTTTCTATAAATATGAACTAGCCAGAAACAAAAGTATTTTTAAAATTATCCAATCTGATGAGGTTTTAACCCTCGCAGAGGATGAGGCTTTCCCAGACTAATTATAGGATATGCAAAAGTTTATAGACAGTTGGTATAGCCCTTCTCTTCACAAACAGATGAATATAGCGGTTTATGGTCATTACGGGTTTTCTCTGTTAATGCTTCCAACCGCTGCGGCTGATTTTCTTGAATATGAACGATTTAGTCTCATTCAGGCTATTGCTCCTCTTATCAATGTCGGAAAGGTCAAGGTCTTTTCTATAAACAGCATCAATAATGAAAGCTGGTTGAATGATTCTATGCATCCCAGAGATAAATCTATTCGGCACAATCAATTTAATGATTATGTCTTTAATGAGGTTCTTCCCTTTATAAAGAGTAAAACATCTCCTGAAACACCGATTGTTGTTTCAGGAGCATCTTTTGGTGCACTCCATGCCGTAAATTTGTTCTTGAAAAGGCCTGATTTGATAAACGGGGTTATTGGCATGTCTGGCGATTATAATCTTCAATCATATACAAAAGGTTATTATGACCAGGATGTTTATTTTAATAATCCTATGGCTTATTTACCAAATTTAAACGATGATCATACTTTATCTCTTTTAAGGAATAGAAAAAACATACATATTATCTCAGGATCAGGTAGTTATGAAATGCCTGAGGCAAGCCGGCGCTTATCAGAGGTGTTTAATGCAAAAGGAATTAACCACGAATTAGCTATATGGGGTAATGACATGCCCCATGATTGGCCAACATGGCATAAGGTTTTACCCTTTTATCTCGAAAATAGGTTTTGATTGCGCTGAATTGTCTATTTTTGAATTTTTATTCGTAATAACTTTGCTACTTTGATTGAAACCGAAAATGAGGACGATTTTTTCCAACGCCTCTCCCTGCAGATTGATCCTAAACAGGAGGCTGTAAGAATAGATAAATATCTTTCAGATAGACTCGGAAAAATTTCGAGAAATAGAATTCAACAAGCTATTAAAGCGGAATCTGTACTGGTTAATGATTTGCCTGTTAAGTCAAATTATAAAATTAGACCAGGTAATTTAATCTCTGCCGTCTTTCCCAGACACTTTTCGGAGGAAGATGCAGGGAAAATTCAACCGCAATATATTCCTCTTCAAATAATTTATGAGGATGATGATATTTTGATTATAAATAAACAGCCTGGCCTGGTCGTTCATCCCGGAGTTGGAAATTGGGATGGGACTTTGGTGAATGGTCTGGCTTACTATTTGGGCGTAGATCATTTAACGGAAGATGCTGAATCATTTCAAAATAGAGTAGGGTTAGTGCATCGTATTGATAAAAATACCTCTGGATTACTGGTCATTGCCAAAAATGATTATGCCTTAACTTTTTTAGCTAAACAATTCTCTGATCATACCATTGAAAGAACTTATTATGCCTTAGTATGGGGGGCGCCCGAACCTGGAAAAGGTAAAATTGAAGGGAATATTGGACGGCATCCCAGAGATAGGAAAAGTTACCAGGTTTATCCTGAAGGAGATGAGGGTAAATGGGCGTTGACTCATTATGAAACTCTGGAAGATTATTATTACGTTTCTTTGGTAAAATGTAATCTGGAAACGGGAAGAACTCATCAAATTAGGGTCCATTTTAATTATATAGGTCATCCGCTTTTTAATGATGAAAAATATGGTGGTTCCCGGATAGTAAAAGGAACTCCCTTTTCAAAATATAAAGATTTTGTCAACAATACCTTTAATGTTTTACCCAGACAGGCTCTGCATGCTAAAACTTTAGGTTTTATTCACCCCACAACCAAAGAATTTGTTCGTTTTGAAAGTGATCTGCCTGCTGATTTTGAAGAATGTTTGCAGCGGTGGAGAAAATATTATTTGTCAAGAAGGGACTAATCTATTTTAATTATGGAAAATGAAAAGGAGTTAGTTAAAGATTGGATCGAAAAGGTGGTCATAGGTTTGAACTTTTGTCCTTTCGCTGCTAAACCTTTCAACTCGGATAAAATAGCCTACCTAATTCACATAGATGAAGATATTACTGTCCTTTTAAAACAATTTTATGCTGTTTTAAGGGAACTTCAAGAGGAACCAAGTGAAGTTTTGGAAACGGCCTTAATCATTTATCCTCATTCTTTTAAGGACTTTGATGATTATCTTTCTTATGTAGCCTTGCTTCAAACTTTTTTGGAAAAAAATCAATTTGAGGAAGAGTTTCAATTGGCTTCATTTCATCCTGCCTACCAATTTGAAGGTAGTCAACCCAGCGATTTGTCTAATGTTACTAATAGATCTCCCTTTCCCTTAATTCATATTATCAGGTCAGAGAGTATTCAACAAGCCAGGCTATTTTATGGAGATACCTTAAATATTCCTGAAAAAAATATTGCTAATCTTAACGCATTAGGTGTTGATGGTTGGAACTCTTTTTGTGAAGATAAACAGCTTCCCTATCTTGCGAAAAAATAAATCCAGTCGTTTTATGAACTTAGCATATCGATTTCAAGCTTTTGTTTCTTTAGGAAAAATCTTACGCGATAATCCTGAACGTTATGACAGTATTCTAACCAAAGTCTATCAACATAATCCTTGGTTTACTATTGAAAATCAAAAACTTGCAATAAGTAACGTTGTCGATTTTTTTTTAAATGAGCAAAAATTAAATGAGTGGGTCGCTTTGTATCCTCATTTAAAGGAATCGGATCAACCAAAGGAGATTGGATTAATTCTTGCTGGAAATATTCCTTTGGTCGGCTTTCATGATTTTTTATGCGTACTTATCTCTGGTAATATTGCTTTAATTAAATGTTCTGATAAAGATCCTTTTTTACTTCCTTTTTTAGCTGAGCTTTTGATCGAATTAGCTCCTGATTTTAAAAATTATATTCATTTTATAGATATACTCGTTGATTATGATGCCGTAATTGCCACAGGTAGTAATAATTCGTCCAGATATTTCGAACATTACTTTTCATCAAAACCTCATATTATCCGAAAAAATAGGCAAGCAGTGGCTATCTTGAGCGGAAATGAATCTCCCGAGGATTTATTGAACCTTGGAAAGGATATTTTTACCTATTTCGGACTTGGATGTAGAAATGTATCTAAAATCTTTGTACCCCAACATTATGATTTTACCTTGCTTTTGGACCAATTGCATTCATTTAAAGAAATCATTCTTCATAATAGCTATAAAAATAACTTCGATTATCAATCCGCTATTTGGTTGCTTAACAAAGTGTCTCATTTTATGACAGGCAGTGTTTTGGTAACAGAAGAAAAATCTATTTCTTCCAAAATTGCTACCCTACACTATGAATACTATTCTTCTTTATCCCAGTTAATTGAAAATCTAAGTGAATCTTCAGACGAAATTCAATGTGTTGTAGGTATGGAACAGTTTCCTGGTATGAATATCATTCCTTTTGGTCAAGCACAAACGCCTACCTTATCAGAGTATGCCGATGGGGTAGATACAATGGCTTTTTTAGTCGGCTTGTCTTTTAATAGTAATACCCAAATATAATATTCATTTCGTCTTCGCTGGTGAAACCAAAGGTTATGGTTCTATTGGTTGTGTTCATGTAAGTTACCTCTGAAGTCAATCCTTCACCTGGGTTAAGGATGATAGGATTTGAAAACAACTTAGTGAGAGGATGTTCCCAATCGGTATTTTCATATACCACTTCCCCATTTCTTGGCCCGCCGAATATTTTAATGACAAATTTTTCACCTAATTTATGATTGTGTGAGGTCAAGAGTAAAATATGCGTTTTTTCCTGAAAGGTAAAGTTTTTGGTGATGGTCTTCCTTTGATTGGGTGGCAGATTTATATTTGTATTATTTAAATTGAGCATTTTAACTTCATTTTTAACGGATGAAGCAGGAACTGTATGGAAATTAACATAGTTTTCGCCCTGGAGCGTTAACTTGGTTTTATTGAAATAATGTGCGTTTAAATCTACCGGGGTATTTGGTGCTATCTTAATGGCAGCTCCTTCTGGAAGGGTAACGGTAGCGTTTACATCTGAACCTCCACCAATAAAATAGTGGTTTTGCATCTCCGCGAAAGTGGTCAAATTTAATGAGCCGTCTAGGTTTCTTAGATCTCTAACCTTATTTTCTGCAGGGATAAATGACGGATTATTGAATCCGTACACAAGGAAATGATGACTATTGGAACGACCCTTTAACTCAATTTTATTAACATAAACGGCTGAGGTATTGGGTGTAACTTTCCTTATAAATATTTCCCGTTCAAAATTTGATGGGATATCAAATTTATCAATTTTTAGCTGAAACCCATTAACAGGGGGAGCCAAAGGGTCAATATCTGATTGGCAGGGAGCATTATCTGATAAAACGGATAAACTTAAGCTTCGATCATCCTTTAAGGCTCCGGTATTTATCCATCTTTTCACCAATTCAACTTGTCCTTTAGTAAGTATATTACCACCTAATGGCATCTGATTACCAAAATTTTCATTGCTTTTGTGGATATAAGAATCGCAGTTCATTTTATGAAACAAAAAGCTTTTTTCTGCATCATTGGGTTTAACCAACATCATCTTTGCATTGGCCGCAGCGATATTTACAGGTATCTTATTTATCAGATTCTGATAGGAGTTACCCTCAGACAAAATGAGTTTATGTTGCTGGAAACTTCCGTCAGTAGCCGATTGGTGGCAGCCAGATAAGGCGCAACTCGGCGTAAGGATTTGATCCTGAATTACTTTAAAGGTTACTTCGTTTTTAGGTTCTCCTAAATTTTCTTGTTTACAGGAAGGTAAAAAATAAATAAGGACAAACAAAAGGGCTAAAGGGAAATATTTTAACATTAAATTATTTTTTCTTAGAACGAAGTTATAATAAAAAATTTAATCCATAAACATCCAGAACAGGAAATAGATTAAAGCCATTACACCACTTGATATTCCAAGGGTCAAACCACCTATACCAAAAAAGAAAACAACGAATAAAACCCTTAAGAGAACAACGGAAATTCCTGTACTATTTGCAATACCGGCCAGTACTCCGCCAAATAAACCACTTCTACTTCTTTTCATGAGGATAAATATTGATTTAAATAATTTCTTGCAGTTTTAATCGCTGTTAATACATCTTTTTCATTGGCTTCGAACGCTTTGTCTTCTACCTCAATACACACTGGACCCCGGTATCCAATATCAGTCAAAGCAGAGAAAAATTTTCCCCAATGAACATTTCCATATCCGGGGATTTTGGGGGAACTGTAAAAATTTGGAGGAGCCATAATGCCTACCTTATCCAGTTTATTTTTATATAACTTAACATCTTTCAGATGGATATGGTGCAACCTATCCTTAAAATCATATAAAGGTTGAATATAATCCATTTGCTGCCATATAAAATGGGAGGGATCGAAATTTAATCCAAACAATGGAGTTGGAAAGCAATCGAACATTTTCTCCCAGATTTGAGGATTTATAGCCATATTTTTTCCTCCAGGCCATTCATCATAAGTAAAAATCATTGGGCAATTTTCAATCCCAATTTTTATGCCATTTACCTGGGCAGCATCTATAATAGGTACCCATTCGGTAGCAAATAATTTAAAATTTTCCTCTAAGTTTAAATATTGATTTCTCCCAATAAATGTATTCACTACAGGAATATCAAGGGCAGCAGCAGCTTTTATTATCTTTTTAATATGATCCTGGAAATACTTGCGTTTTTCTACATCCGCATCCAATGGATTGGGATAATAACCTAAGCCTGATATGTTTACGTCGTGGTCTTTTAATAAGGCCTTAATTTCTTTTATTTTTGACGCATTCAGCGTGTCAATATCTATATGAGTTACACCGGCATATCTTCTTTCTGATTTACCCAAGGGCCAGCACATAATTTCTATACAGGAAAATTTTTCCTCGGCAGCAAAAAGAACTAGTTTTTCTAACGAGTAATCAGGTAATATAGCGGAAACAAAACCTAAATCTAACATAAGGTAAAAGTCGTTTTAGAGATTAAAATCAAATTTTTTCCTGTTTGAAAAAAAACATAAATAATAAGAGGACGAGGGAAGCGATGCCGGCGGGAACTAACCAAACATTTGTCCAATTGGTTACATTGGATAAAGTATTCATGTCTTTTACATAACCTGCAATTAAATTACCTAATAACATACCAATACCATAAGTTGCCAGAGTAATTAAACCCTGAGCCTGTGCTTTTATAGCCGTTCCAGCTTTTTTATCGATATATATTTGTCCGCTTACAAAGAAAAAATCGTAACATACTCCATGAAGTAAAATAGCTAAATAGAGCATCCAGGGGGTGTTATCAGCTGTTCCGTACCCAAAAAACAGGAATCGAATAACCCATGCCAATAAACCGATGATAAATATATTTTTTAATCCCCATTTGCGATAAGCAAACGGTAACATGAGTAGAAAAACAATTTCTGAAACCTGCCCGAGAGACATTTTATTTTCAATAGCAAAGCTATCGGCATTGATACTTGGAAATGCCAGAATATAAGCATCTGTTAAAGAGGGATTTGCCCAGGTATAGTAAAAAGCTAAAGGAATACAAATTAGTACGGATGAAATAAAAAACAGGGTAAATGATTTTGATTTAAACAAAACAAAAGCATCTTTTCCTATTAATTGAGTATAAGAAAATGGTTCCTTTGATTTGCTGGGAGGGGTATGGGGCAGAAAAAATGAAAAAACGCCCAATACTATAGATAATAATAAGGCTAATTGGAAAATGGTAGCTTTATCTCCCCATCCATACCAACCGACAACGTTTACGATGACAATCCAGGCTATGGTTCCAAATACCCTGATTGGGGGAAACTCAATTTCTGGATTGGCCATCTGCCTCATAGCAATGGATGTTGTCAGTGATATCGCTGGAGTGAAGGTTAAACAATAAAGTAGTAGCACCCAAATAAAAGTACTTGGTTCTTTGATATTTATGAGCCAGAATAAAATAGCCGCCCCCAACAAACTTAAAATGCCCAGCAACCGTTGCGCCGCTATATATCGATCAGCTAAAAGACCTACCAAAAAAGGTGAGGCAATCATGGCAATGGAAAACATGGCATAAGCATTTCCCACTTGTACGCCACTCGCTTCTAATTGATTGCTAAGATATTTACTCATTTGCCCATACCAGGATCCCCAAATACAGTACAGTAAAAACATCATGATGGAGAGGGCTATTTTTGTTTTCCAGGTCATTTCTTTTTACTTAAAGGTGTTTTTTATTAATTTTCTATCAATATAAGTAATTTTTTAAAAAAATAAATTAAACTTTTTAAAGTTATATCTAATTTAAATACACCTTTTGTAAACAAAAGAGCTAAATCTTTCATTTATAATAAAAAAAACTCATGAAATTAACCTCATTTTTTAATCTCTTCCTCTTTCTTTGTATAGGAACAGCAGGAATAGCTCAAACTAGCATGTCCAATTCAATTCATTCTTTTACAGTAAACTCATTGGAAGGTGAACCCATCCCATTGTCCAATTATAAGGGTAAAATGATTCTGGTCGTTAATACGGCATCTAAGTGTGGCTATACACCTCAGTTTGCAGGATTACAGGAGTTGTACAGTAAATATCAGGATAAATTGGTTATCATTGGTTTTCCTTGTAATCAGTTCATGAGTCAGGATCCAGGTTCAGCGACAGAAATCAAAGAATTTTGTCAGAAAAATTACGGAGTGAGTTTTCCAATGGCTGAAAAAATAGACGTTAAAGGAGATAATATGGCTCCTATCTACGCCTGGCTTACACAGAAAGAGAAAAATGGCGTGTTAGATGCTAAAATTGCCTGGAATTTCAACAAATTCTTAATAGATGAGGAAGGTAAATTAGTAGCCTATTTCCCAAGTAGCGTTAAACCTTTGAGCGAAGATATTCTGAAATATATCAATAAATAAGAAATAAAAGGGGGCCAGCAAGCCCCCTTTTATTTTAGAACGGCAAAGTAGGGTAGGGTACAAAATGAGAGGCTACCCGAGTAATTGCGGGAGCCAATACAAAACTTAGCACTAATATAATAATAGCGTGTACTAAAGCAATTTCAATGTTATTTTTCCTCAACTCATTTAGTTCAGATTCAGGTGTTAAGAAACCCGTGATAAAAAAGGTAATTCTAAAGAGTACATAAGAAAAAATCCACATTCCAGCAAAGAAAAGCAGGGCGAAACCTAGGGCTTTTGCCCACTCGTTTTGACTTATTAAAAATCTCATGGCATCTGAACTTGTGTCAGATATATGATTCAAATTAATACCTGCTGCGATCAGAGAAGAGCCAAAAACAATGAGTATGGCAGCATTTTTTTCTTCCAGATATTTATCGAAGAAATTCGATTGTACACGGGCAAAGGTAAAAAGGTAAAAAATTGATAGTATGGTTAAGGTGCCTAAGTCCATCCATTCGTTTAGCATAATTCTTTATTTTAAGGTAATACAATATCCCATTTATTCAAATTTACGTCTGGGTTTACACCAAGACCCCAGTCTTTTCCGGTAAGTTCCCAAACATAATATTTTTTCCCTCTCTGGTCTTTGATATGAGCTGACCCTGCTTCCGGGCTTTTTGGCAGATGAACAGCGAGCATAGAATGTTCTTCTCCATTTATTACCACAGCGTCAAAGCCTAAATTTTTTAACACCGCATAAGCAAATACAGTTCTTGTATCGCAATCGCCCGCCTCGTGATATAAAAATTCCATAGGGGAATAAACACCAAAGGGTTGAATATTTCCACAGCATCCCTGTCCGCTTTCCAGTGGGGCACAGTTGTTTATGTATTTGACACCGTTAAGGACGTAGGGACAATTCTCATTGATAATCAAAGTATAAGGGATAGCCTGAATACTTGATATGATTAAATTTAAGGCGCCCATATAATCCAGATTAGCCTCATCAATGATATTTTTATAACCTGATGCAAGTTCATTGGTTGGAAATTCAACGGCGCTTAAAAGTTGTTCATATATAAATTTACAATATTCAATATCTGAAAGTTCATATTCCGGATAGCCAATATTTTCGCGGGTAGAAACACTTTCATCGTATAATTCCTGACAAACGGGAAAAGACATTTCATAATTTTTCCCATCTAAAGAATTCCATGCCCATTGTTTATCCAATGATTTACACCCTGTTGCCTCATTATAGGGAATATCCTCAGGAATGGGTGGTCTCACAACCGTTTCATCCACCGCCTCTTCCCCACTCAAAAGGAGGTAAATGAGGTAACCTAAGAAAATCCAAAAAAGTAACTTTTTCATCTATTTTTTCAAATTTTTAAACAACCATTCTAAAGGTCAAATTGATTCTGGGGTCCTTAATTTTAGCTGATTTTGGTAATGCGTGTACCCAATGAGTTTGCGTATTTGACTTCATAAGTAGTACACTTCCACTTTCTAAAATAATGGATATTACTTCTTTAGTTATTTTATGTCGGAAGCTAAAGGTTCTTTCGGCGCCAAAACTAAGAGAAGCAATCGTAGGATTTAATCCAAATTCTTTGTCATCGTCACTATGCCAGGTCATTCCCTCGTTTCCATGGTGATAGAAATTACATAAACAAGCATTGAATGAAGCATTTGTTACTGTTTCTGTTTTTTCCCTTATGGGAAGTAACAAAGGATGCCAGGGAATAGCTGATTTGGTTGTTCGGGAATAGGTATAGGTAAATGCTTTATCACCATACCAGGCCACTTTTCTATTAGTCGTTATTTTTTTTCCAAACATCATTAGCTCATCATGTTGCCAGTGCAAATGTTGTTGCATTTCACGAAGAAGATTTTCAGCGTTGGGCTTATCCCAAATACATTTTTCGTAATAAACTTCCCCATCGTAAGGTAAAATATTCTGACTATCGAGCATTTAATTCTTCTTTTGGTAAAGATTTATGGCACCAACCCCTTTTTCCAATAACCATTTATTAAGAGCGGGTAATTCGATGTCCATGATATTTATTGCTTCTTTATAAGCGGCAGACCAAAGCGCATCGAGCCTTTTTTGTTCATCCAGGACAGCCTTGGTGACCACAGGAATATCACTTTCTGCCTGATTTACTAAAAACAGATAATTACCTGTCATTTTATTTTCAAAATTATCAACGTCATCATACGCTTTTGATTTTCGCTGTACCATGTTCTTGTCCCAATTTTCAATGTCCTCAATTAATTTATTAGAGGTACTTAAGTCAAGCTTAGCGTTAGATTCTTTTTTTATAAGGTAAAGTATGCTTCGATTCACTTGTTCAGAATATTCACTCATCTGGTTTACCGTATTAACCATAGTGGTATAGGTACTTGATAATTGGGTCAACAATGTATTATATTCCTGGTAAACCTCCGTGGGAACATTAATATGAGGATTTGATAAGATATTCACCTCTTTGGACCATTTTTCCCCGGCAAATTCCAATTCAACGATGTATTTACCAGGAATCACCTTATGACCACGATAACTTCCTTCTATATAAACATTTGGCACGCCGGGTCTTGAAAAGGTCCTCATATCCCATACAAAACGATTTAAGCCTTTAGATACACTTAAAACAGGTTCTTTTGAGGGTCCTCCATCATACCTTTGGAAATGTGACTTTTGGTCACTGGAAAATGTTCTTACCAATGTATTATTTGAATCATAAATATTCATTTTCAATTTTTCCAATGGATTATTACTTTCATCTTTTGG
>JANQZX010000138.1:30246-91793 GCA_030728245.1 Saprospiraceae bacterium
TCCATGGTCAGATGAACCAATCCGTCATCACTACCTGTCCAAATCACCCCTTTTTCATGTTGAGATTCAAGGACATAACTTAAAGTGCCATAATTTTCTGCGCCCACAATCTCATTGGTATAAGGTCCACCTCCTTTACCTTGTTTGTCTTTATCATTTCTGGTTAAATCAGGAGATACTTCCTCCCAGGATAGGCCCATATCCTTTGTTTTAAGTAAAACCTGAGCTCCATGATAGAAGGTATTGGCTTCATGTTTTGACCAGATAATCGGAGCGTTCCAATTATATCTGTATTTCATGTATTTTGGTTCCAGCGCCAGATATTGAATAGGCGAAGGCATAATGTTGGAACTGGCCCCAGCTTTTGTGTCTAATATTTCAATAGTACCCAAGTAACTTCCTCCCATAACAAATCGAGGATTATCAGGATCGAAGGCTAAAAATGCGCTTTCACCTCCTGCTGAACTAGTCCAATCTTTTGTGCTAATTCCATAATTGCCTAATGATCGCGAGGCAATTGAAACGGAGGTATTGTCTTGTTGTCCACCATAAACTCTATATGGAAACTGATTATCAACATTGATCCTATACATTTGCGCGGTAGGCATATTTTGTTGTTCCGTCCAATTTGCCCCTCTGTCAAATGTAATGGAAGCACCACCATCGTCTGCGATGACCATATTCTTTGAATTTTTAGGATTAATCCAAAGATCATGATGATCACCATGTGAGGTATTTAATATTTCCCATGTTTTGCCGCCATCAATAGATCTTAGTGCAGGTGGCCCTAAAACGTACACCGTGTGTTCATCATTTGGATCTGCAAAAACCTCAATATAGTACCAGGCACGTTGAACTAGCCGGTGATCACTGCTTATCTTAGACCAGTTTGCACCAGCATTTCTTGAAACAAAAAGTCCTCCTTCCTCTTTTTCAGTATCACCCTCTATGAGGGCATAAACTACATCGGAATTTGCTCCACTAACAGAAATACCCATTTTACCTTTCCCATCGGGAAGGCCTGAGTGTATCTTAAACCAGGATTCACCTCCATCGACCGATTTGTACAGGCCACTTCCTGGTCCGCCACTGGTAACTTTCCATGGTGAACGGTTGTGTTCCCACATAGACGCATACATAATTAATGCATTATTTGGATCGATGGAAAGGTCATTGCAACCTGTTCCATTATCTACAAAAAGGGTGTTTTTCCAGGTTTTACCACCGTCGGTACTTTTATAAATGCCTCTTTCAGGGGTTGGACCATTTAAAGCGCCTTGAGCAGCCACATAGACAATATCAGGATTTGTTGGATGAATGATTATTCTGGCTATTTGTCTGGTTTTTGCTAATCCTACTTTTGTCCAGGTTCTACCTGCGTCGGTTGATTTATAAACACCATCACCATAAGAGGTCATGACACCTCTGGGCGCATGTTCGCCCATTCCACAATACACAATATTTGGATCAGAGGTAGAAACAGCTACAGCGCCAACGGACCCGGTTTTAAAAAATCCATCGGAAATATTATACCAGTTATGACCTGCATCACTGGTTTTCCATAAGCCTCCACCTGTTGTGCCCATATAATAGGTGAGTGGGTCATTCGAAACGCCTGTTGCCGCAACAGATCGTCCACCTCTAAATGGGCCTATGTTTCGCCATTTGACAGGTTGAAAATAGTCTTCTTCAACCGATATAGTAGTTTGTTTGCCATTCTCTTGCGCGGAAAGAGATAAACCACAAAATGCAATGATTAGGAATAAAAAGTTAATTTTAAATGACATGAATATAAATTTTGGTTTGGTGCATTCAAAAAAATCAAATTGATGAACAATTTAGCGAAAATATAAATGTAAGTTATCCTTTCAGTTGAAAAATAATATTTAATAATTAGGATAAGTAAATTTAAATACTACATTTGCGTAATTAAGGTTTTGTATGATTGTTATCAGGCGTTTTATTTTTCTTCTTTCTTGCTTCTTGCTTCTTGGCAAAGATGTAACTTACGCCTATTCGCTATCTCACAAATTAGAGATTCAGTTAAAACAAAAGCATCTCAAAAACGGGGGGGATTTTATAAATCCGTTTTCCGTAAATGATTCAGTTAAACTTTTAATAGTTGAAAATGAAGAGATTGAAGATGATTTAATATATGATTTTCCTGAATCATATTCTTTTTTCACAACGCCTAACCAACCAAATGGAAGTTTAGTAGCAAATTCAAGTTTGCTTTTTCCCCTTATCATAAATAGGGTAATCCTTTTCTGTTGCTTAAAGATTGATTGTTAAATAAACATCACTCAAGTTTCTCCTGGAAACATCATTTAGTGGTTTATTTTTTAACAACTCTTAAAAGGAGTTTTAATCTTTAATACAATGGATTCCAATAAAAATTCATCCAACGTTAACGCAGCAAAGGGAAAAGAATCTATTCAAAGTTCAGATATCATATCTGGGCTCATTGTTTCCTTGCTAGCTCTTCCCCTAAGTTTAGGTATAGCTAAAGCATCTGATTTTCCTCCGCTAATGGGCCTTATTTCAGCTATTATTGGAGGTATGCTTGTTTCCTTTTTTGCTGGTTCCAAATTAACGATAAAAGGACCTGCGGCAGGTCTGATTGTTATCGCTGCCAGTGCAGTGGCCGATTTTGGTGGTGGGGAGAAAGGTTGGCATTTGGCCCTGGGCACCATCATAGTGGCTGGTGTTATTCAAATTCTATTTGGCGTATTTAAACTTGGAAAATGGGCAAACTTTTTTCCTTTATCTGCCATTCATGGTATGCTTGCTGCCATAGGATTGATCATCATAGCAAAACAAATCCCCGTTTTGTTAAATGTGGATCCACTATTTACAAAAGGTAAAGATCCATTGGAGTTATTGGTCTCAATCCCTGAATTTATCTTTAATATGCATCCAAAAGTTGCCATTATTGGTATAATTTCTCTTATTATATTATTTTTTTGGCCAACTTTAAAAAATCCAATATTAAGGAAAATTCCAGCACCTCTTATCATTTTGGCATTTTCTATTCCTGCTGGAATCTTCCTGGATTTTAAGAATACTGCACCAACTTATACCTTAGTTCATATAGGCAATTTTATAGATAGTTTACAGATGAATGCCGATTTTTCAGGACTAAGTCAAACGGGTGTTTTTATAAAATACGTTATTATGTTTGCTTTAGTTGGAACTTTAGAATCCTTATTAACGGTTAAAGCAATTGATATTCTTGATCCCGCTAAACAAAAATCAAATACAAATAAGGACCTGATAGCCATTGGTATAGGAAATATAATTAGTGGAATTTTGGGTGGTCTTCCAATGATTTCAGAGGTGGCTAGAAGTTCAAATAATCTATATAATGGCGGAAAAACAAGATGGGCTAATTTTTTCCATGGTTTTTTCATTTTGATATTTCTTTTACTTGCCGTTCCGTTACTTGAAATGATTCCAAACACTGCTTTAGCCGCTATGTTGATCACGGTAGGATTTAAACTGGCTCATCCAATGGAATTCGTTCATATATTTAAAATTGGTAAAGATCAATTAGGTATTTTCCTGGTAACTATATTTTTTACTTTATTCGAAGATTTATTGGTTGGTATAGCAGCAGGCATAGTATTAAAATTAATCATTCACTTGTTTAATGGTGCAAAATTTAAAAGTTTGTTTAAAGCAACCATCAGAGTGGTTGATGAAGAATTTGGCCCCAGATTAATTATTGAACAATGCGCTGTTTTTTCAAATTGGCTTGGATTAAAAAAGATCCTGGATGAACTCCCTCAAAAGGAAGTTATTTCGATTGATTTTTCTGAACTAAGTTTAGTTGACCATTCCGTATTGGAAAATCTTCATCATTTTAAAGATGATTATGAAAGTTTAGGCGGTAAGGTAGAATTTCAGGGATTAGATCAGTTAAATCAAATGTCTAATCATCCTTTGGCCGCCAGAAGACTAAAATCCTAATTTAAACCGGAGAAAATGACAAAACATATCGCTTTTGATGAAGATCATGTTTTACATGACTTAAAACATTATTTGCCATCTCAAACACCTCTTAAGGATTTTATTCATCACAATTCATTGCACGCCTTTCAACACAATGAATTTTTTGAGGGTATCTTTAAAGCTTCTTCTTTATTTGGTTGTAAGGTCACCCTGTCCTTAAATGAATTCAGAAAACTGCATACCTTAGGGCGAATCCGGACAGAAATTTTGACTAAAACTATATTGGACAAATTTGGAGAGGCTGATTTTCCAGGTTGGTTAGATAAGGTATTAAATAAATCTTATGATTTTAATATAGTTCCTGAAGTTGGCTTATTTAGAAAAAATTGGCAGCGATTTTATCACATTGATTTGGATAACGCAGTCCAACCTTTATTATTTAGAATCATTGGAAGTTATCTTGATCAAGGTATTGCACTTTGGCATTTCCCATTTGAGGATAAAGGTTTAATAGCCGCCGTTAAATTATTGGAAGAGAAAAGTTTTTCCAGTTTTTTTAAAACCCAGAAAGCCAAAAACTTACTTTTCGAAAAGAATTTAAGTATTACTGGATTGTTAAAATTACTGGTTGGAAAAGAAACTCTTTTTCAGGAATATATTTTCGACCAGCAATTTACTCATCGTGGCTGGAGTGGTATTGTTGGTGCCATTGAGGATAACCCCAATTCAATTCTTTATCCTAAGTCTATTACCTTAAAGGATTTTATTATCCTCGAATTGTTACTTGAAATTGATGCCTTAACGTTAGAGTTTGGTGATAATTGGCAGCCTTTGGGACAACTTGTACCTAAGGAACCCGCTGATTTATTTGCACCTATTCCCAGAACAGAATTACAAGAGGTACTCATTCTATGGCAAATGGCTTTTGAATGGAGTTATTATGATGAAGTTTTTGCGGGTATAATTTCTTTACAAAAACAGAAAAAATCTTTACCAGCAAAGGACAGTTCTCAAATTAATTCAAAGACGGAGTTTATAGGTATTTTCTGTATTGATGAAAGAGAGTGTTCCATTAGGAGACATCTCGAATATGTTCAACCACATTGCGAAACAATGGGTTGTCCAGGTTTTTTTGGGGTTGAATTCTTCTTCCATCCCGCTAATGGTAAATTTTATGAAAAATTATGTCCAGCTCCCGTCACGCCTAAATATTTAATCAGGGAAATTGAATCAAAAGGGGTTCGTGGTCATGAAATTCTTTTTAGTAAAAAGGCAAATACCATTTTTAGAGGTTTTTTGATTACCCTCTCTCTTGGCTTTTGGGCTGCCATTCAAATGGTTCTGGATATTTTCAGACCTAAAATGAGTGCTGCAATATCAGATGCTTTCGCTCACATGAATCTAACCTCAACCCTTCAAATTGAGGTTTCCACTCCTATTGTGGTTGAAAATGGGTTGCAGGTAGGTTTTACAATTACTGAGATGGCTGATAGAGTGGAAAATTTACTTTGCGGAATTGGTTTAAGCCAAAACTTTCCGCCCATTGTCTATGCGGTTGCTCATGGAAGCAGTAGTGCAAATAATCCACATCACGGAGCACACGATTGTGGTGCCTGTAGTGGTCGACCGGGTTCTGTAAATTCCAGGGTTTTTTCCTTTATGGCAAATCATATTGAAGTCCGGAAGATACTTAAAAGTAGGGGATTGATTATTCCAGAGAAAACACAGTTTATTGGCGCTTTACATGATACAGCCAGTGATGAAATGGCTTTTTATGATCTTGATTTGTTATCTCCGGAAAATAAATTAAAACATAACTTAAATGTCGTGAATTTTGAAGAGGCCTTAGATTTAAATGCAAAGGAACGATCCAGAAGGTTTGCTTCCATCAAGACTAATAAGGACATAAAACACGTTCGTAAATCAATTCAGAAGAGATCAGTCTCTTATTTTGAGCCTCGACCTGAATTGGGGCATGGAACAAATGCCCTTTGTTTCGTTGGTCATCGGCAGCTTACTAAAGGTCTTTTCCTGGACCGTCGGGCATTCATGAATTCTTATGATTACCGAACTGATCCTAAAGGTGATCGTTTATTGGGTGTTATGAAGCCGCTACCCATTGTTTGTGGGGGAATTAATCTCGAATATTATTTTTCCAGGGTTGATAATTATAAAATGGGGGCAGGAACAAAATTACCTCACAATGTAATGGGGTTAATTGGAGTGGCAAATAGTTCAGACGGTGATTTAAGACCTGGCCTCCCTTTACAAATGATTGAGGTACATGATCCGGTAAGATTAATGTTGATTGTAGAACATTTTCCTGAGGTTGTTTTGAAAACAATTCAATCGAGTCCTGAATATTATGAATGGTTTAAAAATGGGTGGGTTTTAATTACTGCAATTCATCCGGAATCAAATCAATTGTATATTTTCAAGAATGATCAATTTTACCCTTATACCCCTTTACTAAAAAAAGTGAATGAAAGTAATGATGTTCATGTGTTAATCGATTTGGCAACAGAGATGAAAACAAACGAAATATACCATGCTACGCAAGAGCACATTCCTGTTCATATTTTAAACTAAAAAAGAATGAATCCATATATTCCTTTGTTTGTCATAATTCCATTTATTGGTTTTCTGATTTCACTACTACCGAGTAATCATCAGGAGAAAATAATTTACAGAACCGTTTTCATTACCCTTTTATCTCATTTTTTATTGCTTATTTGGGTAAGTATCCAGCTGTATTTTAATCATAATGGTGCTATTTTTTTTGAGGGTCCTGCATTGTATAAAGCCAATAATGAAAATTTTTCTTTCCATTTATACATGGATAATCAGACTATTATATTTGCTGGAGTCACAGATTTTATTTTAATCCTTGTGTCAACATTCAGTAAAACCTATCTGCATAGGGAAAAAGGTTTTAAACGTTTTTTTAACAACATGCTTTTTTTCTTTTTAGGATTAACTATTATTGAATTTTCAGGTAATTTCGAAACCTTATTTGCAGGTTGGGAAATCATAGGTATAGCCTCTTTTTTATTGGTAGCTTTTTATAAGGACAGGTATCTCCCGACAAAAAATGCAATGAAATTGTTTTCAGTGTATCGGGTGGCAGATATTTCATTGCTTTTAGGCATTTGGTTAAGTCACCATTTTTTCAAAAGGTCGATTAATTTCCAAGAGTTAAAATCTTTAGATATTATCTATTTGGGGAATGATCACGATATTTATATTCAGGCTATTCCCTTTTTATTCCTCTTAGCAGCTTTGGTCAAATCGGCTCAATATCCATTTTCGTCTATGTTACCAAGGGCGATGGAAGGTCCAACTACCTCTTCTGCCATCTTCTATGGCTCCCTGAGTGTTCACATGGGTGTTTTTTTGCTTTTAAGAACCTTTCCTTTATGGGACGATTTGATAGTTTTTAAAGGGGTAGTGATTGTTTTTGGCTTTATTACTAGTTTGTTTGCCACCTTAATTGCCAGAGTTCAATCTTCTGTAAAGACCCAAATTGCCTATTCCTCCATCGCTCAAATTGGTATTATTTTTATTGAAGTAGCCTTGGGTTTCCATACGCTGGCCATTTTTCATTTTGCAGGAAATGCGTTTTTAAGAACTTACCAGCTATTAGTTTCGCCCGCTGTTTTGAGTTATTTAATTCATGATCAATTTTTTCATTTTGTTAAACCCAATAATCAGATAACCGACAATTTTTGGGGAAGATTAAAAATTTCCATTTATCAATTAAGTATCAAAGAATTTAATATGGATACGAATATGTATCGGTATATGTGGAATCCATTAAAATGGATAGGCAGAAAACTCAGGTTTTTTCAAACTCGAAATGCCCTCATTTTATGTGGGTTATATTTATTGGCAGGATTCTATTTTATTTTTATAAAAAAATACTACGCTGAGTCCTGGCTGCACACCTTTTCTTTTATTGGAGGCCTTTTAAGTTTAGGGTTTATATTTTCAGCTTTCGAATCCCGAATTAATGCCAAAAATGCTTGGTTGCAAATTGTTTTTAGCCAATTTTTACTTGGGCAATGCATTGCTTTAAATGAGCAATTTGAAATTGGTCAACTTTATCTTTTTCTAAGTGGTATTGTTTTCGCAGCTATTTTAGGTCTTATAGTACTTAATCGCCTGGAATATTTCGGTCAATCTGTTGTGCTAAACAAATTTCATGGCTATTCTTATATTCGTCCAAGGTTAGGTGTAGCATTTTTAATAGCCTGCCTTGGTTTATCAGGTTTTCCTATTACACCCACCTTTATAGGTGAAGATTTAATTTTAGGGCATTTACATGAAAATCAAATTGGATTAACCCTTTTGATTTCTTTAATTTTAATCCTGGATGGATTAGCTATATACAGAATATATGCCAGACTATTTTTAGGGTCCTTTGAGAAAGGTTATAACCCAACGGCTTATAGGTCATCTTAGTGGAAATAAAAAAAGAGCCATTTTTTTAATGGCTCTTTTTTCTATGTAAGTTTGAAGGAAAGAATTAATCTTCGACTTCTCTTTTTTTATCTTCCATGTAAACAGCCTTTAAAACCTCAGCTCTACGAGTAATAGAGGGTTTAACGAACTCTTGTCTTCTGCGCAATTCTTTCATCACTTGGGAATCTCTATATTTCCTTTTGTACCTTTTCAAAGCACGGTCGATACTTTCGTTATCTTTTACATCAATAATCAGCATAAGGTTTTGAAGATTTAATCGTTTAAGTTAAAAAATGGAGCGGATGACAAGATTCGAACCTGCGACCTCAACCTTGGCAAGGTTGCGCTCTACCAACTGAGCTACATCCGCGAAATGTAATTTGTTAAGGACTTTTCCTGAACGCGTGCGCAAATATAGTAGTTTATTTACTTTTTACAATAATTTCTTTAAAAAAAATGTTTTTTATCTAATAAATAGCATTTAATGGGTTTCTCGTTATTTTTGTGAAAATTTCTACTCAATGTCATGTAAACTTCAATTCCAAATTCACTACTATACCAAAACGGGAGAAAATTTATATCTAAAAATCTGTGGAAGTATTAATAAGGAGGTAAAATATCTGCCACTTAACTATTTAGGAAACGGTTTTTGGGGAAATTCGTTCGATTTTTTAGAAGAGAATCTTGATTTTCAATATAGTTATATTGTGAAAGATAATCTGCTTCACAATAAGAAAGACGAAGGTGTTTTTCAACGGTCTTTTTTAAGAAGCGATGTATCTTCTGACTTTTTCTTTATCAGAGATTTTTGGATGGATAAGGGGCGTGCGGAAAATGCTTTTTTTACTGATGCTTTCGCTGGTTTGGTGTTACCTCAAACCAATCAGTTTACTGAAACATTGAATGAAAAGGGTTTTATTCAGCTGACATTTCATATCAAAGTTCCTTTTTGTTATGAGGGTGCCCAACTTATGGTTTTAGGAAATCATGAAAAACTAGGACATTGGCAACCTGTAAACGGGCTTAAATTATCTAATAATTTAGATAATAATGAATGGGTAGGAACCGTTTCTTTCAACATTTTCCCGCAAAATCTGGAGTATAAATATGTTTGGTTACATCCTGATCATAATGTCACCTTTGAGGGGGGTGAAAACAGGCATTTGAGAGACTTAAAACCAATTCTTTCAAGGGTTAATATCTTATTAAACGATATACATTTTAATTACACAACACCTTATTGGAAAGGTGTCGGTGTGGCCATTCCCGTTTTTTCCCTTAGAAGTATCCAAAGTCTTGGCGTAGGGGAATTCAATGATTTAATCCTGTTTTCTGATTGGGCCGCTCAATCTGGTCTCAAAATGATTCAAATCTTGCCAATCAATGATACTCAATCTTCAAAAACCTGGACTGACTCTTATCCTTATGCTGCCATATCTGTTTTTGCTCTCCATCCACTTTATTTACATATTGAAAGTATTTCCGGCTGGGCAAATATTGTTACGCCTTTAGAATTAGATAATATCAGAAGAGATTTAAATGAATTGGATGCCGTCGATTACGAGCGGGTGCTTACTTGTAAACTTGATCTGGCAAAGAAAATATTTACCGATCAATGGGATCAATTAAAAGACGACCCCGATTATATCCAATTTTTTAAGGAAAATGAAAATTGGTTATCGTCTTACGCTCTTTTTTCCTTTTTTAGGGACAAGTATAAGACCGTTGACTTTACAAAATGGGGCGATTATGCCGTTTTTAATCCTACATTTCTAACAGATTTTATTCATCCGGCCAATGAACATTTCTTAGATATTGCCTTTTATTTTTTCCTGCAATATAACTTAGATAAGCAATTATTAAATGCCTCCAAATATGCTAAAAGCAAGGGGGTAATTTTAAAAGGGGATCTGCCTATCGGTATTTTTAAACATAGCACCGATGCATGGATTTCGCCGCATCTCTTTAATATGGATGGTCAGGCAGGTGCTCCGCCGGACCCTTTTTCGGCTACAGGGCAAAATTGGGGTTTCCCAACGTATAACTGGTCAGAAATGGCGAAAGACGATTATGCCTGGTGGAAAAATAGAATGATTATTCTAGCCAAATATTTTAGTGCATATAGAATAGATCATATCTTAGGTTTCTTTAGAATTTGGGAAATTCCTGCTAATCAGGTAGATGGTTTATTGGGTGTTTTTAATCCAGTCATTCCTCTGGTCATGCAGGATTTTAATAATTATGGTATATCTTTCGATGAGAATAGATTTTGTAAACCTTACCTCACCTTTGAACTATTAAAATCTCTATTTTCTAAAGAAATAGATGAAATGCTGCCTGTTTTTTTTAATGTAGAGGAAAATGGTTTGTATTCTTTTAAGTCACATTTAGCTTGTCAAAAAGATTTAGAAGAATTTTTGAATTCAACGACTGGAAGGAAATATGTCTCACATAAAAATATCCTTTTTAGCCTTGTTTGTGATGTTTTGTTTATAAAAGATAAATATCAGGAGAATGCGTTTCATCCCAGGATAAATCTAATGGATACTTATTCCTTTGCCTTTTTAAATGATCTTGCACAATATAATATTAGGCGCCTACATGATTATTATTTTTATCAAATGCAAGATGAATTTTGGAGAGACAAGGCGATGGAAAAATTGCCGGCCATTAAGGAAGCTACTAACATGTTAATCTGTGGTGAAGATTTAGGCATGGTGCCAGCTTGTGTTTCAGGGGTAATGAAAGAATTGGGTTTACTTACTCTTGAGATACAAAGAATGAGTAAAAATCCCTCAACACCCTATTTGCAAGAAAGAGACATTCCCTTTTTATCCGTAGTTAGTCCTTCTACACATGATATGTCTCCGATAAGATGTTGGTGGGACGAATCAGAAAGGGATCAAATTCAATACTTTTATCAGTCTCAACTCGGTGGTGAGAATGAAGCCCCATCAACCTGTACACCGGAATTAGTTGAGAAGGTAATCGATTTGCATTTAAGTTGGCCATCCCTTTGGGCCGTTTTTCCTCTTCAAGATTTGTTGGGAATGGACGATTTACTTAGAAATCCTAATCCTGCAATGGAGCGAATTAACGTTCCAGCAAATCCAAAAAATTACTGGCATTATAGAATGCATTTGAAAATGGAGGATTTATTAAAGAGAACTGATTTTTCCGATAAATTGAAAAGGAAAATTAGTTTTTTCAGAGAATTATAGGTAAATTGATTTTAATATTATCGTTATACCAATGAAAAGTAAGATTTATTGCTTGTTTATGATGCTTGGATATTTTATTGATCTTGTAGGTCAGGTGAATCCATGTAATCAAGTAATTATTCCTGCTGATTCTACTGGCATTTTTTCGTTTTCCGGGTATAATGTTAAAAAGGGAATGGTTGATAGCCTTTGTTTACATATTCCGGTGGAATATTCCTTTGCAGTTAAAATTCCAAAAGGGATGCCTGTCTTGCCCATTGGTAAATCAATGCAGCATTTACCTGTTTCGCTTAAATATTCTTGTTATCCTGTTGACTGCCAATTCAAACAAAATGAAACGGGTTGTATAACATTGAAGGGTAAATTAGATGAATCTTATGGTTATGATGCACTAAAATTGAGGTTAGATGTCCCTGATAGTTTGAAATGGGGATTAAATGAATTTGGATTTTTCGTAAGACCCATTTCAAGCACGGCCTGCAAGACATCCTCTACGCATAGTTTAGGTGCCACAAGACTAAAAATAAATGCGTTCCCAAATCCATTTACCGATTATCTACAGATTCATATATTGACTGAGTTAAGTGGCATTTTTGATCTTCAATTATTTGATATAAACGGCAGATTAGTAGAAAGGAGAAGAATCAACTTAAATCCAGGCAATAATCGATTTGAGTTTCCTACAAAAGATATTCCTTCTGGTATTTATGCCTGTAGTTTGACAGACGGATTTTCAACGGTATCTATGCGTTTAAGTAAGCAATAATCCTCACCAGGTTCCTTGAAATTCCCATTTTAAATGAGGTAATAACAAGGTAGGGTCAACTTGATCGATTCTAAGCGATAATGCCTGAGCAATGAATTGAGGTAATTTTCCCTCCCATTTTGATTTTGGAAATTGAATGGTAAGTTCACAATTCAAATCAAACGATTGTCTTATTATAGTAAGTTCATATTTCTTTGCCGCGTCCATAATTAAGGGCATTTTACTATAATCACAATAAAATATATAATAATCTGATAACTCTTTTTCAATGATACTGGCATTGTCAATGGCCGCAGCTGCAGCTAATCGATAGGCATTTATAAGACCGGAAGTGCCAAGAAGGGTACCACCGAAATATCGTGTAACTACAATAAGGACATTGGTCAATCCATTACTATCTATTTGCCCGAGAATGGGTTTACCAGCAGTACCTGAAGGCTCTCCATCGTCATTTGCTCTATATTTAAGGCCATCGAGACCTATGCGCCAGGCAAAGCAATGGTGATTTGCTTTGCCGTGTAATTTCCGGATTTCCTCTAAGGCGTTACCAGCGTCGTCACCGTTTACAATGGGAAAAATATGAGCTAAAAATTTACTACCACGATCACGAAATTCGCCATATCCGGGAGAATTTATCGTTTTATATTGAAAATTATTTTTCATTGTTTCAAGAAAGAGCAATAAGGAGAACCGCTGAAATGGCTAAAGCTACGCCCATTAATTTATATTTATTTGCCTTTTCTTTAAAGATAAGTAGCGCACCTAACATAGAAATAGCAATAATTCCTACATTATTTATTGGAAACATCAAACTGGCATCCCAGCCTTGTCCAATAGCTTTCATTAAATAATGAATAGACATGAAATTAGGAATGCCCAATAAAATTCCAAAAGGTATAATATGCCAGGGTATCTTCAATCCATTTTTTATTTTATGAAATATCATAAATAAAATACCCAATGTAGCAGCAGTACCAAAAAGTACAGCTAAAAATAAAGCAGATTGTTTAGATCCTGTGGATTTACCCAAAAGGTAAAAAGCGGAATCGATGATGGAACTTAAAAGCCAGGTTAAAAGGGGATAAAGCCATAAAATCCATTTTCTTTTCTGTTCCGGGTCTTTATTAAATGGCATATTGATGACTACAATGGCACTCATGGCAGCAATAATGCCAATGATGCGAAAAATAGTAAGATTTTCAGCATAAAATAGAACGCCAATCAGTATGGGGGCTATCAGAGACATTTTTTGAGTGACTGAACTTATCATAATGCCAAAATGAGTTACTGTTTTGGACATGATGTTAAAGGTTATGATAAATAACCCACCTAAAAGAAAAGCATATCCGTTCAGCGGTTCGTCCTTTATGGATTGAAAATTTAAGTTGTCAGCATTAACTACCAAAGTTGAAATAAGGCAAGTAATATAATTTACAGTAATTATGCCCTGAATATTTAAATTTTTGTCAGAAAAATAGCGAAACATCCAAAGTAAGGTACACGAACTCAAAATGGATAAGGTCAGATAAAGCATTTTTTCTTTTTAGAAACAAAGATAAGCACAATTGTCAGTAAACAATGTCTTACCATTATCAACTAATTACCTATATTTGCAAAAATTTATAAAATTGCTTGCGTGGAAAGAACGCTTAGTCAGTACGACACTGAAATATTGGCCTGTAGGGAACTTTTTATCCAGAAAACGTTAGATTATGGAACTTCTTGGCGTGTTTTAAGGCCAACTTCCCTGACCGACCAACTTCTGATAAAAGTAAAACGCATACGCACCATTCAAATTATGGGTGCTCAAAAAATTGATGACCCCATTAAACAGGAATATCAAGCGGTGGTTAACTACAGTATTATGGCCTTAATTCAACTTGAATTGCCTGATGATTACCCATTCGATATTTCACAAGAAGAAGCTGTTTCTTTGTACAACAAACAGGTCGGCATAGCCAAACATTTAATGAGCAATAAAAACCATGATTATGGCGAGGTCTGGAGAGAAATGAGGTTAAGTTCTTTGGTAGATATTATGTTAACTAAATTGCTGAGAATCAAACAAATTGAAGATAATTTTGGTAAAACAAATGTCTCAGAAGGGGTTGACGCAAATTATCAGGATATTTTAAATTATGCTGTTTTTTCCCTGATTAAAATAACAGAACAATCAGAAGTTTAATTTTTTAAAAGTAAAAACTTATATATGACACTTACAGATATAATAATGTATATGGCCATTGCAGGTGGTCTTTGGACAGCTATGGTCTATTTCTTATGGCAGAAATCAAAAAATATTTTGATAACTTTCCTCCAAAGTTTTTGTGGTGCCTTATTTATATTTTCTGGCTGGGTGAAAGCCATAGATCCACTGGGAACGGCTTACAAAATGGAACAATATTTTGCAGAGTTTAAAGTGACTTTTTCACAAACTTCCCTGAGTTCTTTGGCCGATATTTTTCCGGTAATGGCAGAATATGCCATTGTTTTTGCTGTAATAATGATTGTTCTTGAAATTGTATTAGGTATTATGCTTCTTTTTGGCATTTATAAAAAAATTACAGCCTGGTCTTTTTTCTTGCTTATTTTGTTTTTTACCTTTTTAACAGGTTTTACCTACCTCACTGGTTATGTTCCCGAAGGAGTTAATTTTTTCTCATTTTCTCAATGGGGCGATTATGTAGAGACCAATATGAAGGTTACGGATTGTGGTTGTTTTGGTGATTTTATTAAGTTGAAACCAAAAGTTTCTTTTTTGAAAGATATATTTTTACTCGTTCCAGCTATTCTATTTATTGTATTTAACAAAAGTTTATTTACTCTTTTCACTCCGGTAACCCGTAATAGTATTCTTGCTATTAGTTTGGCAGGATTCACTTTTTATTCTTTCTCCAATTTCGTATGGGATTTGCCACACACAGATTTCAGGCCGTTTAAAATAGGAAATGATATAAGAGAAATGAAAAAAAGCGAGAAGGAAGCTGCCGCCGCTGTAAAAATTGTTGCTTATAAAATGACTAATTTAAAGTCAGGAGAGATCGTTGAAGTGCCTTTTGATACCTATATGCTGGAATATAGTAAATATCCTACCTCTGAATGGAAGCTTGAACAGATGAAGTCTGAGCCAGCCATTGAAAAAACTAAAGTGAGTGATTTTGAAGTAGCTGACATTGATGGAAATGATAAAACAGAGGATATTTTAAATTATCCTGGCTTTTCATTTATGATTATCGCATATAAATTAAATGAATCCGTAGTGAATACTACAAGAATTCAGAGAGATTCTGTATTTGTATTGGATAGTGTGTTAGTAGGAAAAACCTATCAATATAATAATGTTTTTGACAGAATAGTAGAAAAAACGATACCCGTTAAGACCTATTCCTGGAAAGAAAATTATGTAGCATCCTGGAAAAATAACCTTCTCCCTGTTTTAAATCCACTATTGAAGGAAAATATTAAAGTTTTCGCAATTACAAAATATACCGATAAACAAATGATTACTGATTTTCAAAAATCATTGAAAGTTGATTTTCCTATTTATATGGCTGATGATATTTTGTTGAAAACGATTGTGCGTTCCAATCCTGGCGTGGTTTTATTAAAAGACGGAAAAGTGATTTCTAATTGGCATATAAATCAATTGCCTGATGCCAAAGAACTTATCACTTTGTTTGATTTAAATAAATAAGATTTTTTAAAATATTAAGTACTGTTATGCTGAGTCGAAGAAATGTTAGGGTAAAGGTGATGCAAATTTTGTATGCCTTGGGCAGAGATGTTACTCAGGATTATACCAAGGGGCTTTTAGGTTATAGAAGACAGATTAATCAATCTTTTGATCTTTATCTTTTGGTGTTATTTTATGTGATTAAAATAGCAGGTTATGCCTCCACTGACTTGAAAAATAGAAAATTAAGACATAGACCTACGGAAGAAGATAAATTATTTAAACCAATCTTAGCGACTAACCCATATATTAAATCGCTCTCCGATAACATTGGGTTGTTTAATCTTATTGATACCCATGATATAAGAGAAAAATTAGACGAAGATTTGGTTCGATTGATGTATAACGAGTTCTTAAAATCTGAAGAATATAAGGAATTTTTAATAGCAGATTCGTTAACACCTGAAGATTACGTTAATATTTATTTGAGTTTATTAAAGACCTGTCTTCAATCTAATCACTTCCAGGAAATACTTGAGGATAATTATTCTCAATGGATTGATGATGAATCTTTGGTGGTAGGTGCAGTTAAAAAGACATTAAAACAACTTCCTGTAGCTTCTGATTTTTACAAAGAATATATTCCTTCCGATGAAGCTACGGTTGATTTTGGTGAGTTTTTACTGGAGACTGTATTTTTTAAGGACAAGGAATTATTGGAAATAATTTCTCCGAATTTGCAAAATTGGGATGCTGAAAGAGTGGCTATCATTGATATGATTTTAATAAAAATGGCTATTTCAGAATTGATGAATTTCAATTCTATTCCAGGAAAAGTTACTTTAAATGAGTATGTTGAGATATCAAAAACCTATTCTACAGATAAAAGTAAAGATTTTATTAATGGTATCTTAGATAGGTTGTTTAAACAACTAACGGAAGATCAAAAAATTTTAAAAGAGGGTAGAGGTCTGCTTGATAGCTAGTAACCCACAGAATATCAATAGATTATGCAGGATTCGATATTAATTTTAGATTTTGGTTCTCAATACACTCAACTCATTGCCCGACGAGTCAGGGAAATGGAGGTTTACAGTGAAATAAAGCCGTTTAACCAGGTTCCGGATGATCTCTCTAATTTCAAGGGGGTCATTTTATCAGGTAGTCCATTTTCTGTACAAGACGAAAATGCACTTAAAGTTGATTTATCTGAGATTTTAGGCCGTTTACCAGTATTGGGTATCTGTTATGGGGCGCAATATATTGCTCAGTCACTTGGAGGTAAAGTGGAAAAATCAGATAAAAGAGAATACGGTAAAGCTTCTCTTGAGATCGTTTCTGATCATAGTAAGTTATTTGACGGCGTTGAAATGAATAGCCAGGTTTGGATGTCACATGCTGATACTATTACTAAAATTCCTGAAGGCTTTGAAGTTTTAGCAAAAACAAATGACATTCCTATTGCAGCTTTTGGAAGTAATAATAAATTGTTTGAAGCGGCAGTAGTTTGTTTACAATTTCACCCGGAAGTTACACATAGTGTTGAAGGCTTTAAAATATTGGAGAATTTTGTAAGAAATATGGCTGGTTGTGAGGGTAATTGGACACCCGCAGCCTTTGTAAAATCTACCGTAGCCGATTTGAAAAGTAAAATAGGCAATGATCATGTCATTTTAGGATTGAGTGGCGGCGTTGATTCATCAGTTGCGGCAGCTTTACTTCATAAAGCCATTGGAAACCAGTTGGTTTGTGTTTTTATTGATAATGGTTTACTCAGGAAAAATGAATATGAGGAAGTGCTTCACAGCTATAAAGATATGGGTTTAAGGGTCATTGGTGTGGACGCTAAAGCTCATTTCTATGAAGCATTAAAGGGTGTTTCTGATCCAGAGGCAAAAAGAAAGGCTATTGGAAAAGCTTTTATTGATATTTTTGAAGAACAGGCGAAGTTCCTCGAAAGTACCGATAATAAGATAGCTTATTTGGCTCAAGGTACCATCTATCCCGATGTCATTGAATCTGTTTCTGTTCACGGACCTTCAGTAACCATAAAATCTCATCATAACGTTGGTGGTTTACCTGAAAAGTTGAATTTAAAAATTGTGGAGCCTCTTCGAATGTTGTTTAAAGATGAGGTGAGAAGGGTAGGTAAAGAAATGGGCGTGGCCCCAGACATATTAAACAGACACCCTTTTCCAGGTCCCGGTCTCGGTATTCGTATATTGGGTGATATTACTGCTGAAAAAGTCAGATTGCTGCAAGAGGCTGATGCTATTTTTATAAATGGATTAAAAGAGGAGGGACTATATAATGAAGTATGGCAGGCTGCCACTATTTTATTACCCATTTTTGCCGTCGGTGTAATGGGTGATGAACGCACTTATGAACAAGTGGTCGCGCTGAGAGCTGTAACTTCATTGGACGGTATGACCGCTGAGTGGTGTCATTTACCTTATTCGTTCTTGGGTAAAATAAGTACAGACATAATTAATCAAGTTAAGGGAATAAATAGAGTTGTTTATGATATTAGTACCAAGCCCCCGGCAACCATTGAATGGGAATAATATTTTCTTGAATTTTTTAATTGCTTCCTTTTTGTTGCTGTCGGCCGCTTGTAGTTCAAGCAGGTCCGTAGCCTCTGTTATGCCTATACCTTCTACTGATTTTGCTAATCAATCTCGTATTTTAGTTGGAAAATTAGATACGCTCCCAGTTATTATAGCCCCAACAGATGGGATGCTGCCTATTAAGTCCGATGAGGTAGCAAAGGAATTTCCAAGTGATCAAATACACATTGCAAAAGGCAAGTTAACAAAAGATGCTACTTTGAAAATTGGGTTTGTACTTCCTTTCCTTAATGATTTTATTTCTTCCGATGGTCGGGGTGAAATAAATAATTCGGTAAGTAGGTGGGCTATTCATTATTATACCGGGGCAAAATTAGCCTTGGAAAAGTGGAAAAATAAGGGGGTTTCGTTTGAATCTTTCGTTTGGGACTCAGGTCCTGATTCTGTTTCACTTAAAAAACGAGTATTAGATGATAATCGATTTTTAGATGTACCCTTGATTATTGGGCCTTATCATAGAGATAATATCAAATATCTGGCTAATTATGCTAAAAATTCAGGTGTATTGTTGTTTTCACCTTTTAGTGCAGCTCAGAATTTAACAGAAGATAATCCTTTTTTCTATCAAGTAAATCCAACTATAGAAACGCAGATTTCAGCTATTGTCGATCATGTAAATCAATATGCACGTACTGAAGATATTTTAATTTTACAGAAAGATTCGGATGCAAAACTGAACGAATTATTTTTAGCATCTTTTCTATCAAAAGGAAAGCAAGAGGATGGGGGGCTTCCTGAATCTCTTTTGTTATCTTCAAACGTAAGTACCTGGGCTAAGAATTTATTGCCTGAATTACAAAAAAGAGAAAAATTGGTGATTATTTTGTCTTCCTACTCAGATGAAGTTTTTTTAAATAATCTGATGCAAGAATTGAATAGGGAATCATTTGATAAAAAAGAAATCATTGTTTATGGATTATCTCCATGGTTAAATTTAGAAAAAGTTGATTTTCAACTTCTTGATATGCTAAATTTCCATGTTTCTTCTCCTTATCACATAAATACTGGAAACAGCGAGATAAGAGAATTTCAGCAAATCTTTTATCAGGAACTTGGTGTTTTTCCCCAACCGGAAGCTTTTCAAGCATTTGATTTAGTAAATCTGCTGTTTGAAAATTGGATAAAAAAGGGAGATTTTTTTCAGGAAGATTTAGATTCTTTTGAATCTTCTCAATTTTTGTCAGCTCCGTACCAGTTTAGAAAAGTTAAATCATCGACAGATGATATAGAGAAATGGGAGTTAAATAGAAATCAAAACGTAATGATTTTAAAATTCTCGGGTTTTGGTTGGCAAAAAGACTAAAAAGGTAATCCAAGGCCAAAATTAAGATTAACATTCTTCCATTTTAGATCTTCCTTTTTTGCCCAGTAACTGCCGTCTATTCCACTATAAGGATATCTAAGAGGGATTCCTAAATCAAGGCGGAACATAAAATATGTAAAATCTATTCTTACTCCGGCGCCTGGACTTAAGGCTATTTGCCTGTAAAACGCATCGCTTTGACCTTTGGGATTATATGGTTCGGTATTAAGGTTCTTTTTCCATTGAAAATTAGATCCAGGTCTTGATTCATCTTTTTTCAAGGTCCAAACATTGCCTCCGTCAAGGAATAGTGCGCCTTGAACTCGCCAAAATGCTTTGAATCGCCACTCTAAGTTAAATTCTATTTTTAAGTCACCCGTTTGAAAAAATACAAGGCGGTTAGTTTCAGTAAGTGAAAATGAATCTATATATCCGCCAGGACCTAATCCTCTGGCTGCCCAACCTCTTATGCTATTGGGGCCTCCCACATAAAATTGTTTTATGTAAGGAACCGTAGTAGTATATCCAAACGGTAAAGCTAATCCTGTATTTATTCTGGCTGCAAAAGTATTGTTGTTTGGCGAGTTATAATAAAATCTGAAATCTACTTCTGATTTAACAAATTGAGAAAAAAGCGTAGAGAAAATTTTAAATGGATTTTCAGTCCCTGAAATTTCATCGACAGCTTTATTAAGTAGCCAAAGTTCTCCACCTGCGGTTTCAAAATTAATATTGAATTGATTTGAAATACCTCTTATATTTTGAACCTTTTGGTTGGTGAAATTTACATCCCTGAATAAAATACTGGCAAATAGTTGTTTAGAGAAACTATTTGCCAAAAAGGGATTTGTTTCAATTATTTTTTGACCTTGAGTAAAAAAATAAGGTCGTATATAGTCAAATGCAGCATGATTTACAGATAATCGTTTGTTTTGTCCCAGATTTAATTCCACGCCATAAGCAAGATTTGCCAATTGATAGCGGTAAAAATCTAATAGCAAAACATAGCCTGCACTGGCGGTTAATTTAGCTGTGGAAAATTCTTCGAAATTACTCCAGAATTCAGTATTTCCGGAACTTAAATATTTCATTAAACGCCAGGTTCCTAAATAATCACTAAATCGTGGAATAGATATGGTATTTTGAGCTCTCAAGTCTATAGTATTCCAAAATTTACTCCTTGGCTCTGGATTAAATTCTACACCAGCTGATAAATTAAACAAACTATTTTCTGCACCACGAAGTAGATTTCTGTGTCTTATAGATGGACTCATTGACAATCCAATGAGATTACCTGCACCAGCCGCATTACTTCTATTGGTATAATTTAATTCTACATCAAATCCAATCTCAATCTTTGGCGCACTGGATAGTTCAATGTCAATGTCAACCATTGCTTCTCCCTGATTGATGACAGGTTTTATACGAATAAATTTGAAAACACCTAAACTGGATAATAAGCGTAAACTTTCAGTGTAATCCTCTTCTTTATATTTTGAGCCAGGCCTGAACCTTATAGACTTTATTAACTGCTTAGGTTTTACCTGCCATTCTTCGTCATAACTGTTCAATTGAATACCGAACAAAGTAGTATCAATTACATATTTAAATGAGTCATTTATTCCTGCATTTATATTAACCCTGCAATATCGAATGGTATATGAAACATGATTACTATCATTTAATGGAAATGATATATTTTGATAAAGTTTGGTTTTGTAGGGTATGGCCGATGTATCAACTTCTAATTCTTCAAAAACATTTTGAGAAAAATTTAAATACCCCTCATTCCTTAAATGCTTTATAATTCTCTCTTTTTCAAGGTTATACAAACCATATTCAAAAGGCTTATTTTTTCCTAACAAGGTTTTACCACTGATATTAATTAATTCCTGTTCAATTTTTTTGTCGGGACTGGTAAAAATAATCGTATCAATATTATATCTGTTTCCTGGCTGTATGTTGTAGGTTATATCGCCTTTCAAATCTTTTAAAGTATCCATTTTAAAAGTAACTTTCGCATCTAAGTATCCCTTTGACTGGAGAAAATTTTTAGCATTAATCGAATTTGTCTCCATTTGATTATACTTAATAATCGCTGGTTCTTCACCCATAACCTTTCGTTGCCACTCATCGAGTTTTGTAGTATCGTTTGGTTGACTGGCCCTGTAGTAGAACCAAATTCTGGGGATGAATAAAAACTTTTTATTAATTGCAGGTTTTAAATTGGTTTTTAAAACATAAGTTAAATTACTTTTATCTTCGATAAATTGATTTTTTGGCCATTCAATATTATTTTTTCTAAGTAAATAGGTATTATTATTTCTATATTTTGTAGTAGAACAACCCATTAACCATAATAAAGGAATAACGTATATAACTTTAAATAATCCTTTTAACTTTGTCATATGCTTTCAAAAAATAAAATTCATCACCTAACGAGTCTGCAAAATAAAAAGTTCCGGGAACAATTTTGCGAATTCCTCATTGAAGGGGATAAGATTGTTAAAGAGTCTTTGGTTCAAAAAAATTTCAGACTGTTGGAAATTCTTGCAATTGAGCGCTGGATTGAACAAAATGCCACCCTTTTAAGCAAAAACAAACAAGTTGAGATTACTATTATTTCTGAAAAGGAACTGGGCCGAATCTCCTCTTTGAAATCTCCCAACCAGGTCATCGCCAGACTTGCATTTAGTGAGCAAGTCTTTAATCTATCATTAGCCTCTGCGGGACTAACCATTTATCTGGACGGTGTACAAGATCCTGGAAATGCAGGTACTATTATAAGAACAGCAGAGTGGTTTGGCATAAAACAAATCGTTTTTTCACCTGATTCAGTGGATAGATATAATACAAAATTTCTACAATCAGGAATGGGGTCTATTTTTCGAATAACTTTGCTACACATTGATTATCAAGAATTTAAAAAATTAACACTTGACTTACCTTGGTGGGGCGCCAGTCTTTCAGGAAAAAATATAGATAATTACATTCCTTCATTACCTGGCGTTCTGGTCATGGGTAGCGAAGGATCTGGTATCAGACCAGAAGTAGAAAAATTATTAGACGAAAAATTAAAAATACCCAAAAATAATGATGCAGAGACAGAAAGCTTAAATGTTTCTGTTGCTACGGGTATACTTTTAAATAAATTAACCAGTCGTTAAAACAAAATTATTGTTCTTTGGCCAGGAACTCATTGTACTTTAACGTTTCATAAAATCCGCCACCAACATATTTTAATTCAGGCATTATCTGTGCTGGTTGTTTGTAACCGGGAGAAATAGTTATTCGTTCAAGTTTTTCATTTAAATAAACAAAGGATGGATAACCTAACTGCCCATCGAGTAATGCGGCCGCCAATTCATGGTAACCTCTTGATCCTGAGGCAACAAAATTAAATGTTTTTCCTTGAAATGTGACTGGGTTCTTTTGTTCTGCATCAAACTTAACACAATAAAAATTTTCATTCAGATAGGCAGATACAGCTGGATCTGTGAATGTTGTGGCGTCCATCCGTTTGCACCAGCCACACCAATCAGTGTACATGTCAATAAAAATTTTCTTTGGTTTCTTTTTTTGTAAGGCAACGGCCTCCTCTAAACTATACCACTTTACTGGTGATTCAGGTTTAGTGTCAGCGGTAGAAAAATTGAAAGCAAAACTTACGGCAATGAAGGTAAGTAGCGTAGCTATAGCAATCCAGCTTTTATTCATCTCTCTTTTTTTTATAAAAATAATATATTTTAGTAATACGTACAAATGTACTTTCTTATTTTAACTAAATTTAAATTATCTTGTTCGGTTAAAAATATCATTAGTTTATGAAAATTATTGTAGCTATTGGAGGGTCAAGCGGGTCAATTTATGCCAAAATTTTATTAGACCGCTTAAAAGTAATGGCCAATCAGACCGAGGCAATTGGTGTCGTAATGAGTGATAATGCCATATACAACTGGGAATTAGAGATTGGTCCCTGGTCTAAAGATGAATATCCATTTACCTTTTATAATAAAATGGATTTTATGGCTCCGTTTGCGTCAGGTTCAGCAAAATATGAGGTTATGCTTGTTTGTCCTTGTTCAATGGGTCTTCTCGGGCGCATTGCTGCCGGCATATCTACTGATTTAACTACCAGAGCTGCGGACGTTATTTTGAAAGAAAGGAGAAAATTAATTGTAGTTACCAGGGAAATGCCACTCAGTTTAATCCATATAAGAAACATGGAAACGGTGACGCTAGCGGGTGGAATTATATGTCCTGCAACCCCATCTTTTTATGGTAAGCCCTCGACCATAGAAGAGGTTGCGGGCACGGTTATCGATAGAGTGTTAGATTTATCAGGCCTTGATTGGAAAAGTTATAGGTGGGGAGAATAATATTTTATTTAAAAAAGTGGTTTTTCTCATTAATACATTTAATTTTGCCGTCAATTTATTCACCGCTAAATTTTTCCTGCATGTATAAAAATATTTTAAGGACTGTAATAATGTCCACTATCATTTTAATAACTGCCTCATGTAAGGCGCAAAATTCTGATGCAAAAATGGACTCAGTAAGTTACAGTGTTGGTGTGCTTATGGCACAAAGCCTAAAACAACAAAATTTTGAAGATTTAAATCCAGAAATTATCGCTCAAGCAATCAGCGATGTACTGAAAGGCAAAGAGCCTAAATATTCAGTGGAGGAATGTAATAAAATGGTTCAGGATTATATGCAGAAAAGTCAATCAAGCAAATATCAGGCTAACGTATCGGAAGGTGAAAAATTCCTTGCTGAGAACGGAAAAAAGCCGGGTATAGTAACCACGGCAAGTGGCTTACAGTATGAAATTTTGAAACCAGGAAACGGCGCAAAACCTACTCCTTCTAATCAGGTTACCGTTCATTACGTCGGTACTTTATTAAATGGTAAAGAATTTGATAGTTCAGTAAGAAGAGGGGAACCGGCTACTTTTGGTGTTACCCAAGTGATTCAAGGTTGGGTAGAAGGCCTACAGCTTATGCCTTTAGGTTCAAAGTACAAATTCTATATTCCAGCTAATCTAGCTTATGGTGAAAGAGGTGCAGGAGGTGATATTCCACCTTTCTCAACCTTGATTTTTGAGGTAGAGCTAATTAAAATATTGTAAATCTTATCGTATGCCATGAATATTGATATCATAACCCTTTTACCTGGCTTGTTAGAAAGTCCTTTCAATCATTCTATCTTAAAAAGAGCCAAAGACAAAGGGTTGCTTCATATCGAAATTCATGATTTACGAAATTATGGCATTGGTAATAGTCTTCAATTAGATGATTATCAGTTTGGTGGGGGTGCTGGCATGGTTTTAATGCCAGAACCCCTTTTCAATTGTATCTCCAAGTTAAAAGAAAATAAACATTTTGATGAAATCATCTTTTTGACACCAGACGGAGATAGATTAACACAAAAAATAGTGAATACTTTTTCCCTTAAAAATAATTTACTACTCATTTGTGGGCATTATAAAGGGATTGATGAAAGAATTCGCGAAATGTTTGTTACCCGCGAAATTTCTGTTGGAGATTATGTCCTTTCGGGTGGAGAATTAGCAGCAGCAGTTTTGGTTGATGCCATTGGACGATTAATTCCAGGTGTGCTAAACGACGAAACGTCTGCATTGACCGATTCTTTTCAAGATGATTTACTTGCACCCCCAGTGTACACCAGACCTGCTGATTTCATGGGAATGAAAGTTCCGGAAGTTCTTTTATCGGGTCATTTTAAGAATATTGAGGACTGGAGGCAAGAACAGGCCTACCAAAGAACAAAAAACCGACGACCTGATCTTCTTTTTGATGACGATGAACTTTAAACCTGATTTTCAGGTTATTTTTAATGAATTTCTAAACAAAGATAGTAAATGATATTTCTCGCCTCCTTCATAATGCCTGATTTTACTAATCCCGCTGTTTGGATTAGCTTGTTGACGCTTACCTTTTTAGAAATTGTTCTTGGTATTGATAATATTATTTTCATTACTATTGCCTCCAATAGATTGTCCATTGAGGAACAGCCTAAAGCCAGATTAATAGGTATGTTACTAGCTATGGTTTTTAGAATTATCCTCTTGTTTGGTATATCGACGATAATTGCTATGCAGGAACCACTATTTTCTGTTAATCTTTGGTGGTTTAATGGCGGTTTTAGTGGGCAGGCACTTATCTTGGCGTTGGGTGGTGTCTTCTTATTGTACAAAGCCACAAATGAAATTCACCACAAATTAGATGGTGAAAATAGTCATGATAATCCTGAAAAGAAGCCTAAAGTAAGCACGATGCAGCAGGTCATTACACAGATTGCTTTGATTAACGTAGTTTTTTCATTCGATTCTATTTTAACTGCCGTTGGACTTACCGACAATTTGATTATCATGATATTTTCGGTGATAACTTCCGTGGGAATTATGCTTGTCTTTGCTGCTCCAGTCAGTAAATTTGTAAATGAACATCCTTCTATTCAAATTCTGGGATTATCTTTCCTTATTTTAATAGGATTCATGTTAATGACGGAGGCTGCCCACTTAGCCCATCTTAAAGTATTTGATGCTGAAATAGGTACTATTCCCAAAGGCTATTTATATTTTGCGATTTTCTTCTCTTTAGTAGTTGAATTTCTGAACATGAGAGTAAAAAAGAAGCAAAAGCCCATTCAGTTACATGGATTGGGGGAGGAAGCCAAAAAGGAAGGCTTGCTTGATTAATTATAAATTTTATTTATTATGACACAGGAAAAGAAGACTGATATAGCACTACTTTTATTACGACTTTATGTTGGTTTTGCTATGTTTTATGGCCACGGATTAAGAAAGATGGATAAACTGTTTGGGGGAGAGGAAATTACCTTTGCTGACCCATTCGGTTTGGGTCCGGCGCCTTCCTTAGCTTTAGCTGTTTTTGCAGAGGTATTTTGTTCTATTTTAATAATGTTAGGGCTATTTACCCGATTATCTGCCATCCCTCTAATAATAACCATGTTAGTTGCCTGGTTAATGGTTCATATTTCGGATCCATTTGGTGACCAGGAATTGGCAGTCTTTTATCTGGTTAGTTACGTAGTTTTATTCTTACAAGGTGCAGGTTGGTACTCAATAGATTCATTAATGAACAGAAAGCAGTAAAAATGTATTCATTTACAAGTAAGTATAGCTTTATATTTTATTTATCGGTTTTAATTGCGTTCACTTTCTCCTGTTCAAAGGAAATGGAAACCATCGATACATATCAGGTAGCGGAAGGTAAAACCATGGGTACTTATTATAGAGTTACCTATCAGGATTCATTGAATAGAGATTTTTTTAACGAGCTGGATTCTATTTTAATTGCCATTAATGATGACGTTTCAACGTATATTCCGTCCTCGACTATATCTCGTTTTAATCAATCAGAAAGTACTTTCTCCGTTCCCGTTTCCGCGACTCACTTTATTGAGAATTTCAAATATGCGCAAAAGGTAGCTGATCTATCTACGCAAATGTTTGATCCTACCGTTGGTCCATTAATTAATTATTGGGGTTTTGGCTATACAGGTAGAAAACCAGTAACTAAAGTAGATAGCGCAAAAGTTGATTCCCTCTTGAAATTTGTTGGTTTAAAAAATATTGAATGGGTCGAAAAAAATGACTCTATTCTTTTTAAAAAGAAATTTCCTCAGGTAGAGCTTGATTTCGGTGGTATTGCTCAGGGATATGCCATAGATGTCCTTGCTGCGTTCCTTGATAAAAAAGGGGTTAAAAATTATTTAGTAGATTTAGGTGGAGAATTCTCAGCAAAAAATAAAAATGCAAAGGGTGCTTTTTGGCAGGTGGGAATTAATATTCCTAAAGAAGATGCCGAAGTAAATGCTATTCAAACAATTTTTTCATTAAAAAATGAAACCATTTCAACATCAGGTAATTATCGAAATTTCCACGAGGTGAAGGGGGTGAAATACAGCCATACTCTAAATCCATACACTGGATTTCCTGAAAAGAATACGCTCTTAAGCGTTTCTGTCTTTGGACCAGAATGTACTATCGCAGATGGACTTGCTACCGCTTGTATGGCTATGGGCTTTGATAAAGCACAACTTTTATTGGAATATTTACCAGATTATGAAGGATATTTTATATTCAGCAAACCTGATGGACAAATTGGTACACATTATACCAGTGCCTTAAAGGCTGGAATAGACAAACTAAAAACAGTTAAATGACGGTTACACTAGATAAGGATTTATGTTTTTTTGATATCGAAAGTACAGGATTAAATGTATTAAGAGACAGAATTTTGCAGCTTGCCATTATAAAATATCCGAAAAATAATAAGCCTGTCGAGGAGTTGTCATTACTTATAAATCCGGGTGTGCCTATTTCAGAAGAAGCCTTTCAAGTACATGGAATATCTGCTAAAGACCTGGCAAATAAACCTGTTTTTTCACAGGTTGCTGACAAAATCAATAAATTTATTGGGGAGGCTGACTTAGCTGGGTATAATTCTAACAGATTTGATATTCCTATGTTAATTGAGGAATTTGCCAGGGTAGGCATCGATTTTGATATGTCCAAAAGAAGGACCATTGATGTTCAGCGGATTTTTTATAAAATGGAACCAAGGACTTTAAAGGCTGCCTTGCGTTTTTATTGCCAAAAGGAGCTCGTTGATGCCCACGATGCTTTATCTGATGTACGGGCCACGATCTCTGTATTTGAGGGTCAATTGGCTAAGTATGTCGGTAAGGAGGTGGAAAATGAAGACGGTGTGGTCGGCCCTTCGCCCATAACAGCGGATATTCAACAGTTACATGATTTTACCAACGATTTACGCTTTGTTGACGCTACACAAAAGCTTAGGGTAGAAAAAGATGGTACTGTTGTTTTTAACTTTGGTAAATATGAAGGGAAACCAGCTGGTGAAGTATTATATAATGATAGAAATTATTATAATTGGATTATCACGAAAGAGTTTTCATCCCAGGTAAAACAGGCTGTAAAAAGTTTATTAAAAGATTATGCTAATAAAATGGACAAGGATAATCGCTAAAGGTCAGTGGAATATCTATCTTTTTTTCTTTGTTTGCTTACTTTATCTTTCCGCTTGTAACGAAGATCAAAAAGAGGGTTGTTTAGATTATAGGTATGCTAATTTTTCTGTAAACGCGGATATAAATTGCCTTGATTGTTGTAAATTCCCAGAGCTAAGGGTGATATTGAGACACCGTATTTCACAGGGAGATTCACTTTATCCGGTAATCTATAAAGATCAATCTTATGCTTTTGCCCAGGGTGACTCCTTTATTATTGAAAATTTATCTTTTATACTTTCTGACTTTCATTTGATTGATTTAGAGGGCGCAACGGTCCCGGTATTCGACTCTTTATTCGTAAGAACGGTAAATCCCCAAAGAGATTCTGTTTTTTATTCCTTTTCCAATAGTTTCCTAATAGGAAATCCTAATCTTTTTCAAAAGAAAAAAGTTGCTGCGGTTTTTCATAATGGATTAGGTGTTAAAGCCCTAAGATTTACCCTGGGTGTCAAGGCGCCAGCTAACGTGCTTACTCCGACCGAATTTCCTCCAAATCACCCTCTCGTTGTTAATCAAAGTTACTTGTATCAAAAGGAAAAAGGATATATATTTGCTAATATGCAATTGAAACGAAAGGCTTTTCCCTTAGAATCAAGTTTTAATATCAGTTTAAGTGGAAATGATTTCTTGAATACCATTGAAGTTCCCGTTTTTACCAAAGCAAAAGCAGGGTATCACCAGGAAATTACGCTTGAAGTTGATTATGCTAAATGGTTCAAAGGATTAGATTTTTCAAAAGATCCCCCTGAAATTATTCGAAAAAAATGGATGGTCAATCTGGTAAATTCTTTTAAAATAGTAACTGTTTTAGAGGTCATTGATTAATCAATAAATTTTTTGTTATGAATAAATTGCTTTTTATTCTGTTATCTTTTAGTCTCTTTACTTGTAATAATGAAACGCCAATAGTTCCAACCGTGGATGTAAAATTACGGGTAATCGGTACTTTTAACGGTTTGCCATTGCAAATGTATAATCAGAATTATGAATACACGGATGGCGTCAAAATTAAATTTCAGTTGTTCAATTTTTACCTGTCAGATTTATATTTGATAAAAGGAGTTGGAGCAGCAGAAGAAAAGGTATTGCTATCTGAAGTGGTCTTAGTAAATTTTAAGGACATACAATCTTTATCTGCAGCGGAAAGAGGGGTCGAGCTGGTATTTAAAAATATTCCTATTGGAAATTACACCGGTTTTCAAACTGCAGTCGGTGTTGCTCCACGATTAAATGCAACAGGGCCAGCTTCTTATCCGCCCCCACACCCATTAGATGATAACTACTGGTCTTGGGCAGCGGGCTATGTATTTTCAAAAATAGAAGGAAATGCAGATGTGGATAATTCTGGAAAATTCGCTACCAAATTAACCTTTCATTCAGGGGGAGATGCATTTTATAAGCCAGTTTCCTGGAATAAGCCTATCTCAATAAGTAAAGAATCTTCAGAAATGGTTCTAACTATTGATGTTAAAGATATCATTTGGAAAGACCAGAATAATTTCCTTGATTTTAGAAAAATCACGACGGATCATAGCGTAAATAAAGACTTAGTTTCTTTTTTAATGACCAATTTGCAGCAAGGATTGAAATATCGATAAGATGTTAAAATGGCCTCTACTCATTACATTGATAATTTTCAGCACTTGTAAAAGGAATACCTCCGTAGTCAACAACTTTCCCCCAATGGTATGGCCAAAAGATAATCTTCATGATATGGAAAAAGTGGCCATTGGGGAGAAGTTGTTTTTCGACCCTATACTTTCCATTAATAAGAAGATAAGTTGTAGCACCTGCCATGTTCCCTCTTTAGCTTTTACAGATGGAAAGAAGGTTTCTAATGGGTTATTTCCTTTATCGAGAAGTGCTCCATCTTTATTAAATATAGGTTTTCATTCTAAGGGTTTATTCTGGGATGGTGGTGCTTCAACGTTAGAAAAGCAGGCGCTTATACCAGTAAGTAGCACTCTGGAAATGGGTCTTCCCTGGGTTGTTGCTGAAAAAAGAATCAATGAATCAGCTGTTTATGCCAAGGCATTCAAAAAAATATACGGTGATATTTTTATTGATTCATTAAAAATTGCTTCGGTTTTGGCGCAGTATCAGAGAACCTTACTATCAAATAATTCAAAATTTGATGCTGTAATGAGGGGAGAAATGAATTTTACACCCAATGAAAAACGTGGTTGGACTATCTTTTTTGACGCTGATCCCTTATTGCCAAGCGCTGAATGTAGCCACTGCCATGTTGATCCCTTATTTACCGATTTGTCCTTTCAAAATAATGGGATTCACACAGAGGACGAGTTAAGTGGCAAATCAACCGAGAAAGGAAGAGAATCAGTAACCTTGAATCCTAATGACCGTTTTAAATTTAAAGTTCCCACCCTAAGAAATATTGCCATAACGGCTCCATATATGCATGACGGCAGATTAAAATCATTGGAGGAAGTTATGAATCATTATAATATGGGCGGAAACCCAGGATTTAATGTAAATCCTAATGTCAGAAATCTAAATCTGTCAAAACAAGATATTGCTGACGTAATTGCTTTTTTACATACATTAACCGACCTAAAAACGGAGGAATAGCCGTCAAATAAAGAAACTTTTAATCCAATTATTCGTTTTAATATTCAAATATAGGTGATTATGCATAGAATATTGATTTTTTGCTGTTTCCTTACCCTGGGACTTTCTTTAGTTTCTTGTAAAAAAGACCCCGAAATATGTGTTGATTGTTTAGAGGATCTTGCCTTTAAACAAGCTGTTCCAGATACTACGCCTTATGTTCTAAATGTTCCTTCCTGGTTACCTAAACCCATTATTCCTTCCGATAATATATTGACAATCAAAGGGGTTGCATTAGGAAGAAAATTGTTTTATGACCCAATTCTCTCAAAGGATAGTACCCAATCATGTGCCAGTTGTCATTCATTAGATAAGTCATTTACTGACGGCCTGCCCTTAAGTAAAGGTGAAAAAGGTTTAATCGGTATCCGAAATAGTATGGCATTGGTTAATCTTGCTTACAACACCAGAGGTTTTTTCTGGGACGGGAGAGTGAATTCATTAGAAAATCAGGTTCTCCATCCCATTGAAGATCCTTTGGAGATGAATAATACCATTCAAGAGGTAGAATTGAGGTTGAGAAGAAGTAAAATATATCCCGCTTTATTTAAGGAGGCATTTGGTATCACCGCAAAAAATGAGATTACCATTGATTTGTTAGCCAAGGCTATCGCACAATTTGAAAGAACCCTAATTAGCGGAAATTCCAGATATGATCAGATAATATGGGGGCAAAAAGGTTTTCCCGAAGAAGATGAAGCCAGAGGTATAGAGTTATTTTTTATAGAATTTGCAGGTAATATTAACCATCCAGGTTGTAGCCATTGCCATTTTAATCCGCTTTTTACAGATAACCAGTTTCGAAATAATGGCCTGGATTATGTAGCTTCTCTTCTTGATTTCAAAGACCCGGGTAGAAGAAATGCTACCCAAAACATTAACGATAGTGGTAGATTTAGGGTTCCAACGCTAAGAAATATTGCATTTACTGCGCCTTATATGCATGACGGTAGATTTAAAACATTGGAAGAAGTATTGGAACAGTATGAAAAAGGAGGGCATGGTGTCATAAATGAAGATCCTAATATTCTTCCTTTTAAACTTTCTGATAGAGATAAAAAGGATTTAATTGCCTTTTTAAACATGTTATCTGATCCTTCTTTCATTAATAATAAAGATTTTTCAAATCCTTTTTAATTATTTTTTTAGTGTAATTCACAAATAATTTTATAATTACAAGTAAATCAGTTATTTAAGCAAAAATATATAGAAATTATATTTCACATCGTACATAATTTGTACTTTTTTATCACTTAATATAGCCTCATATTTGTATCATCAAAAGGGAATAAATGAATTCTCAACTGAATCAAAATTAAAAGGCTACGAAAGTAGTAAAAATATACGAGGCTCTCTATAAAGAACCTCAAGATTTATGTTCATGGGATTATACTTTGGTCAATAAGTCGTGCTATAGTTTATAGCGCGACTTATTTTTTTTTGCCCAGTTGTAACTTGATTCGGACAACATCTATTGTTCAATCATGGTTTTTCCTTCCTGTTTCAAGCCATTTTATATTACCTATCGTTTAATATTAAACAGTATGTATTCAGATTTTAGTCTGAAACAGTGTGGATTAAATTTTATCAAAATATTAAAATTCAATTAGTTATATTTTTTAAATTGAGCTAATGTATCGTGTAAAGTAAATCAAAAATCCTGCATTTTACGTATAATAAAAAATTATAAATTATTCATTTTCAAATATATATAATTATTTTACGAATAAATAAATGTGTTCTATTAGGTTTAAAAACTTGACTAATAGCTCAAAATATCCTTTTTTTACAAGGTGAATAGTTCCCCCAATGTTCAAATTAGTATTTTTTATTGATTTGTAATTCTTTACATATATGATTCGTTCAGGAAAAATCAACTTTGTACTTATCCTTCTTTTACTTCCATTTTGGTTAATTAGTCAGTCGGTAAGTGTTCAATTTTCAGGTTCTCAACCCACTTGTTTTAGTTTACCTACTGGTAAAATCACAGCTATTCCTGTGGGTGGAACCTTGCCTTATTCCTTCAGGTGGAGTACAGGGGCTGTAGGTTCAGAATTAATTAATGTTACCGCCGGTTCATACTCTGTTACCGTTACCGATGCATTCAATAGAACAGGAACAGGTACTTATGTTTTAACAGAACCTCCTAAATTAAGTGTAAAAATGGAAAGGATTGTTTGTGGCAATCCGACGACAGTTAAAGCGGTAGTTACAGGTGGAGTAGGGCCATATACTTATGCATGGGACACAGGGTCAACTTTTGATACGACCATCATTAATACGGAAAATAAATATTGCGTTTCAGTTACAGACAGCAGATTGTGTGGCAATATAACTTGTGAGCCTATTATTATTACCCCTATGGTGATTGCTGTTGATACAAGGAATATTTCATGTAATAGTTTTCAAGATGGTCAGTTGACTGCCTCGGCAGGGGGAGGAACTCAGCCATACACTTACAAGTGGAGTAATGGTCAAACCACCAGAGATATCAGAAATTTAGCGGGTGGTGTTTATACCGTGACTATTACAGAAAAAGGAGGTTGTTCGATTTCTGCCAGAGCCACGGTTTCGGAACCAGCCAGATTAACTATTCCGTTAACTATAACTCAACCAGACTGCTCTGGGGAGGCCAGTGGTAGAATTGTTGCTCAACCCGTTGGCGGTAATGCGCCTTACCGGTACTCATGGAGTACAGGTAGTTCCTCGTCTTCATTAAATTTTTTATCATCTGGCACTTATTCACTTACTGTTGTTGATGCTAAAGGGTGTAATGCGTCTTCAACAACTAATCTGCAAAGCCAGTCCGCCATTAATCTGTTTACAACAAGTAAAGCTGAGACTTGTCTTGGCATGGGTGACGGTGAATTGAGAGTAAGTGCTATTGGTGGTGTTGGTCCTTATCGCTATAAATGGAATTCTGGAGAATCTGATAGTTTAATAAAACTTAAAGTTACAGGTAATTATATAGTGACAGTAACCGATGCATTAGGTTGTGTAAAATCGGCTAATGTTTTAATGACTGCTGCAGCCCCTTCACTTATAATAGATGTATCAAATAGTGGATTAGGCTGTAATGCTTCCTCCAATGGGCGTTTACAATTAAATATCCGAGGTGGACAGGCTCCATTTAGGATTCAATGGAATACAGGTGCCACAACCTCAGAAATCACCAATTTAAAAGCGGGTAATTATCTGGCTACCATTACAGATGCTATCGGATGTAAACAAGTCGTTCAGGAGACTATTCGAGAATCACCACCTATTCTTTTAGATATAAGCGGCGACGATCGGGTTTGTGGTAATGAAACCAATGCGCGACTGAGAACTACCGTTACGGGTGGGGTAATTCCTTATACCTATCAATGGTCTAACGGTAGAACGGGGCCAAATCCTGATAATATGGGTGCTGGCATGCATTATTTAACGCTTACAGATGCTAATAAATGTTCCGTCGTCGATAGTTTTTTTATTGCTAAACTTTCCGTTCCTCTTGTAACTCTGGTCGGAAATAAAATTGTTTGTAATAATGGCAGAGGATCTTTAACCGCGCAGGTATCTGGTTCACCCGGACCCTACCTTTATGCGTGGAGTAATGGACAGACTGGTGCTGCCGTTGGTAATTTGGGGACAGGTTTTTATGCTCTTACCGTGGAAGATGCCAATGCTTGTTCCACCATTGAATTTTTTCAAATTGAGGTGGTAGATTCACTAAGACCAAATCTATCCGTTCAACCGCCCCGTTGTAAAGATGAATTAAATGGAAGTATTCTAGTAAATAATGTAACTGGTGGTGTCGCACCTTACACTTACCTTTGGAATAATGGCAGTACTTTAAATTCAAGGACTAATCTTGGTTCTGGAAACTATTCCTTAACTATTTCTGATAAAAATGGTTGCCAGTTTATAAGAAATTTTCCTCTGATTGAAGCTGATTTCCCTCTTGAAGTTATTCCTCAGATAACGGATGTTCTTTGTGGTGTTCAAGGCACAGGGGCTGTATCTCTTCAAGTTAAAGGTGGAATTCTTCCTTATCAACAACGATGGTCCGATGGATCATTAACAAGTAATAGGTCAAATCTAAGAAGTGGTCTATATATTGTCACCGTTACCGATGCCTATGGTTGTCCGGTAACAAATAATATTAGTATAAATGACCCCGGGAATCCTGTGTGTAATCTGGCTGTTACCAAAACAGTGAGTTATCCCAGTTTGAATAATGGAGAGGCTCAGGTGGCACCTAGTGGTGGTGTTTTTCCTTACACTGTTCAATGGAGTAACGGGCAAGTGGGCTATAAAGCCGTTAATCTTGAAAATAAAAATTATCAAATTACTTTAACTGATGCCAAAGGTTGTGTGACTAATTGTACAGTTAATCCTGAAATATCTAATTCCCTGGTTGGTGATTATGTTTGGTTCGATAGTAATCTTGATGGGCTTCAAACTCCTGGTGAGCAAGGAGTTCCAAATGTTGAAGTTATCATTACCAGACTTGATACCTTGGTTGAAAGATTTGCAGTAACAAGAACCGACGCATCGGGTAGATATTTTTTCCCTGTACCACCAGGTCAGTTTAAAATTACTTTTCAAGTGCCAGCAGGAATGGTTTTAACCAAACCCAATGAGTTTTCTTTGAACGATTCTCTGGATAGTGATGTAGATAGGAAATCAAGAATGACAGAACCATTTACTGTATTAAAAGGTACAGCCAATTTTACCTTTGATGCTGGATTAATTCCGTCGCCTCAAGCGCTGACTACCAATACGATTTGCTTAAATAATGCTACCCAAACTGGAAATGGTCAATTTCAGTCAACCCTGGAAATTAGAAATGAGGTTGAAGGTCAGACTTGGAGAATATTGAATCCCGTGGGAGTCTTTGATCAATTTAGCTTGCCTACCCCCAATTTGCCTCGTTTAATTGCTAATAATACAGTGGTTCCCGAAGTTCAGCCTGGCGTGTATCAATATAAATTCAGACACATCGATGGGGTTAATTATTCAGCATTAGTAACAAATGGGGTGGATACCTTGCTTTTTCAAGGAGGTACTTCTTATCCTGAAATACCCATTACTAATCTTCCTCTTTCTCAGTTAAGCTTGTGTGAAAATGGGGGTTCTTTTAAATTTAATCTGGATACTTCCGCTATTGGTAATTTGAATATTACCTTGAACGGTAAATTAATCACAGAAATTAATCCGGCAGAACTTGGAAACGGTTCATATAACCTTGAAATAAACTATAATACTGGTTTACTTCAAGAGTGTATCACCATTTTAGATTTAAATGTAGTGGTACAAAAAGATAGCTGTTTGGCAAAATTAGGCGACCGCGTTTGGCACGATTTAAATCAAAATGGTATTCAAAATCTTGGGGAACCAGGATTAGTAGGTGTTCAGGTTATTCTATCGGTCATTGAAGGGAATAAAATTCGTGAAATGGATACTACTTATACTGATAGTACAGGTATGTATATGTTTAATGTTCCCGCGGGTAAATATAAATTAACTTTCGCAAAACCTAATCCCGATTATGCGCCAACGCCTTGGTTAAGAGGTTCTGATAGAAATGTAGATAGCGATATGAGTCCGTTCACTATGATGACAGAGTTTATTACAGTGGATACGGGAGTAAATAGGATGGATATTGACGCGGGATTCTATCTTGAATGTAAAAATGTTACTTCCGGAGGAGAAATAGGATATAATCAACTCATTTGTGGCCCTGGAAATGATCCTGTGAAAATAGTAAACGTGATCAGTCCCTCTGGTGTCGTCGGAGATCTCGAATATCTGTGGATGTACACTACAGATAGAGCACTTACCTTTGATATGAATTTATTTAGCCCAATACCAAATTCTGATACTCCTGAATTTGATCCGGGGCCATTATATCAAACAACTTATTATGCTCGTTGTGTAAGAAAGAGGGGTTGTTATGGGTTTTTGGAATCGAATGTGGTAAAAGTGGAAGTTGGAAATAGAGCCACTGTAAAGGTGGTCAGTTCTCCAACAATGTGTATGAATGCCAATAATTTTTTAGAGGTTCAAACCAGTACGTCAGCGGCACAAATTACCTGGGAATTAGGACCAGGTTTTCAATCTTCCCTGGCTTATGGATCAAAACCCAATGTTCGTTTTTCAGGTGTTGGTACTTTTTCTTATAAAGTAATTGTCGTTGAACGTGAGTGTACCGTTTCTTTTAATGGTTCTGTAACCGTTACAAATAATCCTACTTACTGCCCTTCGGTAAATGATTTGGAAACGATGTCTATTGAGGCAGAAGTTATGCCTGGTTTTGATGTGAAATTGTCATGGCGCAGTAAAACATCGGCTTTTATTCCTACCTATACTATAGAAAGGTCAATGGATGGTATTAATTTCAAGCGATTAACTGACAAGAAATTACCTGTTATGGAAGTTCAAAGTATGAAATATTTTGAATTTGTTGATAAGCCTGACAAAATGGGTTTACATTATTATAGGGTTAAAATGAAACAGGAAGACGGGACCATGTTACCCTCAAATGTAGAAAAAGTAATGTTAATGGATAAACCGGACATGAAAATGATGGTTTTTCCAAATCCGGTTACAGATATTTTAAATGTAGAATATTATTTTGTAACACAGGATAACATTGAAATATCTATTTTCGATGCCAACGGACTAAAGGTTAGGGATTGGTTTTTTCCTCCCGGCCCTGCAGCCTCCAGAGCTTTAAATATAAAAGATTTGGCACCTGGCGTATATGCCATACGTATTATTTCCGGTTATGGAAATCCTATTACCGAACGAATTATTAAACATTAATTCTTTTTTTTTCTTTATAAATATTGATAGCAAGAGATTTGGTTAGCCGTCTCTTGCTATTTATTATTAATAAAATGGGTAATTCGTTTCTTTCTAAGCTATTTGCCCTTATTTTTGCGCTCAATTAAAAAAAAACAGATGATTCAGACTGATTTACTCATTATTGGTGCTGGTCCCGTTGGCCTATTCACCGTTTTTGAAGCTGGTTTATTAAAAATGAGGTGTCATCTGATAGATGCTTTACCAATGGCGGGCGGTCAATTGACGGAAATCTATCCCAAAAAGCCAATCTATGATATCCCTGGTTATCCTTCTGTTTTGGCTGGTGATTTGATTGACAAATTATTGGAGCAAATTGCTCCTTTTAATCCTGGATTTACGCTAGGGGAAAGAGCAGAAAGTTTGGAAAAACAAGACGATGGCTCCTTCATATTAACTACTAATAAAGGGACCCAAATTAAAGCACCCGTAATTGCCATCGCTGGTGGTTTAGGTTGTTTTGAACCAAGGAAACCACCATTGGAAAATCTTGAATTGTATGAGGATAAAGGGGTCGAGTATATAATTAGAGATCCTGAATTTTATAGAGATAAAAGAGTGGTTATCGCGGGTGGAGGAGATTCTGCTCTGGATTGGAGTATTTTCCTAACCGATGTAGCAAAGGAGGTTTCTTTAATTCATAGGAGAAATGATTTTAGAGGTGCACTCGATTCTGTTGAAAAAGTTTTTCATTTGGCTCAAACGGGGAAATTAAATTTATTGACCGATGCGCAGATTATAGGATTAAGGGGTAACGGTGCTTTAGATGCCGTTCAGATTGAAAGTAAATCAAAAGGTGTTTTTCATCAGGAAACGGATCATTTCATACCACTCTTTGGATTGTCACCCAAATTGGGTCCAATGGCTGATTGGGGTCTTCAGATTGACAAAAATGCGATAGAGGTTAATACGTTCGATTATTCTACCAATATTCCCGGCATATTTGCCATTGGCGATATTAATGTTTATCCTGGTAAACTAAAGCTTATTTTATGTGGTTTTCATGAAGCTACTTTAATGTGCCAATCTGCTTTTAAAATAGTTTTTCCTGATAAAAAAATTAGTTTTAAATATACCACAGTGAATGGGGTAGAATCATTTTAATCAGTAAAATAATCAGTCTATGTTGGGTTCGGAATTTGAGGAGATTGTAAAATTGAGAAGGTCAAATAGAAGTTTTGACCCTGAAGTAGAAGTACCTGATGAGGTGATTAAAAGGAGTTTGGAAAGAGCAATTTTATCTCCTAATTCCAGTAATATGCAATTGTGGTCTTTTTTTTGGATTCGTTCTGAAGAGGAAAAAAAGAGGTTTCAACCCTTGTGTCTTGATCAATATGCAGCAAAATCAGCCAAACATTTAGTTGTTTTTGTTACAAGAAGAGATTTGTGGAGGGAAAGAGCAAAATGGAATGCAGACCAGATCAAAAGGCAGGTGGTTGGTGAACCTCATAAGTATCAGAAACGAATGATTCAATATTATGAAAAATTGCTTCCCATTGCTTATGGTTACGATTTTCTTGGTATCTATTCCTTTTTAAGAAAGAGCATTTCTTTTTTCATGAGCATAACTAAGCCATTTGTTAGAATGGGAGGGTCTGCAAAGCAACGTATCATTGTTCAAAAATCATGCGCCCTTGCCGCCCAAACGTTTATGTTATCCATAGCTGCTGAAGGGTATCATACTTGTCCAATGGAAGGTTTCGACGAAGTCAGGGTGCGAAAAGCGCTCAATTTACCGCGAATAGCGGAAATTAATATGGTTATTGCTGTTGGAAAAGGCACTGAAAAGGGGATCTGGGGTGAGCGCAATAGAGTACCCTTTGATGAGGTTGTATTTGTAAAATAATCTTTTAGCTAGGCTCATTTCTGTTTTAAATTTCTTTGCTTTTTTGTATATTAACGTTTTTAACGTAATATACAAAAATGATAAGACGAGATTTTTTAAAAAAAAGTGGGGGAGCCTTCACGCTTGTTTCTGGATTATCCATTATTCCCTCTTTCCTGTTAGGGAAAAAATGGGGTCATATTCCCCCCAGTGAGAAAATAAATTTGGCTTGTATTGGTATTGGAAATAGAGGTGCAGATATTATTAAAAAATTACATGGAACAGGCCTGGTGAATATTGTTGCCCTTTGTGACACCGATATGGGGGCACCACACACTCTGCCAATCATTAAATTATTTCCTGATGTTCCGCAATTTCAAGATTTCAGGGTCCTATTTGAAAAGATGGGAAAACAGTTCGATGCTATAACTGCCGGTGTACCTGATTTCTCGCATTTCCCTATCTCAATGCTGGCCATGTCAGAGGGTAAACATGTTTATGTAGAAAAACCTATGGCTCATACTTTTCAAGAAGTAGAGCTTATGATGAGGGCTGAAAAAAAATATAAGGTAGCCTGTCAAATGGGTAATCAGGGGCATTCCGATGAAAATTATTTCCAATTTAAGGCATGGACAGAGGCTGGCATTATTAAGGATGTCACTCGTATTACCGCTTTCATGAATAATGGAAGAAGATGGCACGGTATGAAGGTTTCAGATTTTTTGCCTGAACAGCCTGTTCCTGAATCTCTCGATTGGGATGCATGGCTTGCTACTTCTTCTTTTAAATCTTATAATAAGGGGTACATTAATGGCGATTGGAGGTCGTGGTTTGAATTTGGTAATGGTGCATTAGGCGATTGGGGTGCTCACTTGATTGATACTGCCCATGAATTTTTAAAATTAGGATTGCCAAATGAGGTAAATCCTTCCTTTATGCAGGGCCATTCTCCTTTTATTTTTCCTCAGGAATCAACCTTGGTTTTTAAATTTCCCAAAAGGAATAATTTACCAGCACTTGAATTGAGTTGGTATGAAGGTTTTAACAATCAGCCTAAGCATCCCGATTATTACGGTGAACCTGTTAGAGCAAAAGATATTCCTCCACCTACAGCTGGAAATGTAAATACAAAAAGGTATCCAGGTAAGGTTATTTATGCTAAAGATCTAGTATTCAAGGGTGGATCTCACAGTGCTCCTCTTGTAATTATTCCAGAAGATAAAGCCAAAGATATGGCATCGAGCCTGCCCGAAGTTCCGGTAAGTCCATCTAATCATTTTTTGAATTTTGTCAGGGCGTGTAAGGGCGAAGAATCTTGCAGGTCATCTTTTAAAATTGCTGGGCCCTTGTGTCAGGTAATGGCCTTAGGGGTCGTTGCCCAAAGAGTTAATGCCAGGCTTGAATTTGATATTAACAAAAAAGTAATTACAAATCATGCTTTAGCTAATCAATTACTCACAGGACCCCCTCCCCGGAAAAATTGGGAACAATTCTATAAATTATAGTAAAACTATTAAACCTGTAAAGGGTTACTATGTAAAGAAAATTAAATATAGTAAATATGAAATGTCCAGCATGCGACGAGGTACTAGTGATGTCTGATCGACTAGGGGTTGAAATAGATTATTGTCCCAAATGCCGCGGCGTCTGGTTAGATAGGGGAGAGCTTGATAAAATTATCGAAAGATCTTCCCCGACAAGTCAAGGTCAAGCAAGTAGGATACCTGATGAAAAAAGTAGGTACAGGGAGAATGAGCAAAGAGATTATAAAGACCCATATTATGGGAAGAAGAAAAAGGAAAGTTTTTTAGAAGACTTGTTTGATTTTTAACAAAAAAAAGCGACTGTTTAATAAAACAGCCGCTTTTTTGTTTGTAGCCCGTACGGGAATCGAACCCGTGTTACAGGAATGAAAATCCTGCGTCCTAACCCCTAGACGAACGGGCCGTTCGTATTGGATTGTATTGTCTGTAGCCCGTACGGGAATCGAACCCGTGTTACAGGAATGAAAATCCTGCGTCCTAACCCCTAGACGAACGGGCCTTTGTAAAAGACTTTCTAAAAGGTCTTTTTCTAAAGGAATGCAAATGTAATAAGCTATTCTTACTCTTCCAATTTTTTTGCCCATTTTTTTTTAAAATAAATAATTATTAGATTTTGACTATCCGTCCTTGATACTTTTAATGGTTAATTATTTATAATTCATACTTATTTGGACAAAAAAATATCCTGTAAGTAGTTTTTATGTATTTTTGCAGCGATTTTACAATTATAGTTAATGTCATTTTTACACTAAGTAAATATTTCGTAAACCTTCACAAATCAATAACATCATGGCTAAAAGAATAGCTATTAACGGCTTTGGTCGAATCGGTCGTCTAACATTTCGTAATCTCATTCAGATGGAAGGGATTGAAGTAGTTGCCATCAATGATTTAACAGATAATGCTACATTGGCGCATTTATTAAAATATGATTCTGTACACGGAAAGTTCCCGGGAACAGTAAGTGCGGATGAAAATTTTTTATACGTTAATAATAAAAAAATTCATGCTATTGCTGAAAGAGACCCTAAAGCTCTTCCATGGAAAGACATGGAAATTGATATTGTTATTGAGAGTACTGGTAGGTTCACAGATCGTGAAACAGCTGGTTTGCATCTCAGTGCAGGTGCCAAAAAGGTTATTATCTCTGCCCCGGCTAAAGGTGATATTCCAACCATCGTTTTAGGTGTAAATGATGAGGTTATTCATGCAGATCATAATATTTATTCAAATGCCTCTTGTACAACTAATTGCTTAGCACCAATGGTTAAAGTATTAGATGATGCATTTGGCGTTGAATCTGGCTTTATGACCACTATTCATGCTTATACTGCAGACCAAAGAATCCAGGATTCTCCACATGAAGATTTAAGAAGAGCCAGAGCAGCAGCTATCTCTATCGTTCCAACTTCAACGGGCGCAGCAAAAGCTGTAGGATTGGTTTTACCTCATTTAAAAGGTAAACTTAACGGTAATGCTATGCGCGTTCCTGTTCCCGATGGTTCTGTAACTGATTTTACGGCTACCTTAAAAAAACCAGCGACAGTAGAAGAAATTAACGCTGCTTTCAAAGCCGCTTCAGAAACTTATCTAAAAGGTATCCTTGAATATTGTGAAGAACCCATCGTCTCTTCTGATATTTTAGGTAATCCACACTCTTGTATCTATGATGTCGATTTAACTATGGTTCAAGGAAATACTGCAAAAGTTGTGGGTTGGTACGATAATGAAGCAGGCTATTCTGCAAGATTAGCTCAATTAGCAGATCGTATCTAATTTTTTGGAGTTCTTATGGAAAATATAGATTTTAATAATAAAAAAGTACTGGTAAGAGTGGACTTTAATGTCCCTCTTTCCAGTACTTTCCAAATCACTGATGATAATAGAATCAAAGCTTCCCTGCCAACCCTAAATTATATTTTAGAACATGGCGGGGCTTTGATTTTATGTTCTCATTTAGGTCGTCCCCAACAAAAAAAATTGGAAAATGGGGAATTGAATGTTGCAAAGTTTACATTAAATCATTTAACGTCCTACTTGTCAGCAACTTTAAACAGACCCGTTACTTTTATATCTGATTGTATAGGCTCGGAAGCTGTTAATGCTTGCAATTCGCTAAAACCAGGGCAGGTAATTCTATTGGAGAATACCCGCTTTTATCCAGGTGAGGAAAAAGGTGATAAAGAAATGGCTGGTATATTAGCTTCTTTAGCTGATGTTTATATCAATGATGCCTTCGGTACCGCCCATAGAGCACATGCCTCAACGACGTTGGTAGCTAATTTTTTTACTGCCGACAACAAGGGTTTTGGTTTTCTAATGAAGGCTGAAATTGAAAACGCTCGCCATATTATTGAAAGTCCTGAAAAACCATTTACCGCCATTATTGGTGGGGCGAAGGTTTCTGATAAAATGTTGCTGCTTGATAAAATGTTGGATCAGGTGGATAACTTAATTATCGGAGGTGGTATGGCTTTTACTTTTATAAAAGCTAAAGGAGGGCAAATTGGGAATTCACTCGTTGAATTAGACAGACTCGATCTTGCTCTTCAATTAATGGAGAAGGCAAAATCAAAAGGTGTGAATTTACTTCTGCCTGTTGATGTAATCGCTGCCAATACCTTTAGTAACGATGCTGAAAAAATAGAAGTATCTTCTGATAATATTCCTGAGGGTTGGCTAGGATTAGATATAGGTCCTAAAGCAGTGGAAACTTTTGTTTCAACTATCAAATCAGCAAAAACTATTCTTTGGAATGGTCCTATGGGGGTTTTTGAAATGCCTTCTTTCGCTAAAGGTACTTTAGCCATAGCGGAATCTGTCGCTGAAGCAACGCAAAATGGAGCCTACTCTCTAGTGGGTGGCGGAGATTCTGTTGCTGCGGTAACTCAAGTTGGCCTTTCTGACGCTGTCAGTTATGTTTCAACCGGTGGTGGTGCTTTGCTTGAAATGCTGGAAGGAAAAGTTTTACCAGGCGTTAAAGCCATTAGTGAATAAAGTTGTTATCCGGTTTGTCCCGTAGCACTGGCAATAGCATTGACAGTTAGCAAAAGAGAAACAAGTGTTTTATCTGACTGCTGACTGTCATCGCTTTTTACAAGGATTCTCCATTCTTTTAAAAGCCTGATTTGACTTCGGTGTAAGTCCTCAATTAGAGAATTCCTCAATAAATTTGAATAGTAGTGCCTTGGCCTTCTTTCCTCCAATGTTTTATCAAGGAGAAAAGACAAATGTGCCTCCGTTAAAGAGAGTTCTTTCTCAAATAATTGAGAAAATTTATTTCTGATATTCTTGTTATCTACTAATTCTGCATATTCTTTCATAATATGAATGGAAGACCGTGCTAGACTGGTATCTACATTGGTAATAAAATATCGAATAAATGGATCATCCTTTAATGCGATTTGGAATTTTTCATAATCTTTCGGACGTTCCGCTCTTAGTTTTTCTAACGTCGAACCTATCCCATACCATGAAGTCATGTTATACCTGGCTTGAGACCAGGCAAATACCCAGGGAATGGCTCTTAAATCAGCTAAAGAGTAAGCCCCGGTTCTTCTGGATGGACGGGAACCAATTCTACTTTGTTCTAAGGCATCTATGGGTGTTGCCTGCCTGAAAAATGTTATGAATCCTTGTTCATTCAATAGTTGAGTATATACATTCTGACTTTCCTGTGCCATCCATTCCAATATGTCCGCTAACGGATGGCCTGAGGGTTCTTTCAATGAGCCAAGAAGGCTGTGAGAAAGAGAACTGGCTGTTAAAACTTCTAAATTATATACCGCATTTACTCTATTTGCATATTTTTGTTCAATGGTTTCTCCTTGTTCCGTTAATCGTATATCACCATTAAACGAATGTCCGGGAAGAGCTTGTACAAAATAATGCGTCGGACCAGCCCCCCGGCTGATGGTTCCTCCCTTTCCGTGAAAAAATCTAATTTTTATACCAAATTTGTTTGCAGTATTTGAAAGATTAATTTGTGCCTTATGCAAATTCCATTGACTGCATAATAGCCCGCCATCTTTATTACTATCACTGTATCCTATCATTACCTGCTGGGAAATGGTAAGTATTTCTTGTTGTTGGGCCTGATATTTCAGACTTCTTAGGGTAACAGGGTGGGATAAAAAGGCTGCTAAAATAGCTGGTCCATTGGATAAATCTTCTATGGTTTCAAGGAGTGGTACTACAGGTAACATGCAGACCATTCCATCTGGTGTGTATCGGGTGAGTCCTGCTTCTCTTGCCAAAATATATACCACCAGCAAATCAGATACATTTCTGGTCATGCTGACTATTAATGAGCCTATTCCTTCCGTTCCATATTGTTGAACGTGCTCAGAAATAACCGAATAAACTTCCATTACATTTCTGGCTTCATCTGCTAAATCATTCAAATTTCTAACGAAAGGCCTGCCAGAAGACAGCTCCTCCTCAATAAATGCCAATCTATCTTCCTCTGATGCATGTACAAACCAGTCACCAGGTTTCCCTGTTGCATTAATCAATTGGGAAATAGCCTTGTCGTGAAAAGCACTGTTTTGTCTTACATCTAATTTGGCGAGGTGAAAACCAAAAGTTTCCACCATACGAATACTTTCATGAATTTCTGTTTCTGAAATCGTAATAGCTCCATAATCTTTAAGAGCAGATTGTAACAATTCTAAATCTTTCTTTAACTCAAAGGAATATCTGTAGCTAATACTCCTTTCATGTAATGCGGTGGCATGTCCCCTGGCCGTCGCCAAAGGCAGTTTTTCAATGATTAAACTTATAAATTGCCTAAAAGCCTCACCTTTATTCCTGTTATAAACTTCGTAGGCATTTTCTCCAAGTTCCAATAATAATTCTCCTACTCTCCATTGTAAATGATCGGGTGCATCCTCAAGATTTAAAGCAAAACTTAGTTGTTTCACAAGTTGCGTCAACGTTCTTCTCAGCACAACAAAGGCATTGAGCCGCAGTTGTTTTAATGTTTCGTATGTCACCTTTGAGGTAACTAATGGATGCCCATCCCTGTCGCCACCTACCCAATTTCCAAAGGTGATCTGAGGAAAAGCCTTCTGCTCAAATAAATCTTTTTTATTATAGCCCAGAAACTCCCAGGCTTGAATAAGTCGCCTGTCCAAAATAGGTAATACCTCTGGGAAAACGTTGGTAAAATAGTGAAGAACATTTCTTATTTCAGATGGAACGTCAGGTTTCTCTAAATATATTTCTCCTGTTTTCCATAATCTATATAAGGATGACTTGATTTTCTCTTTATTTGTCATCAACTCCTGACTGGAAAACATAGTATTTTCTCTCTCCACGAGTAAAAGGTACAGTTCTCTGTGGTGTTCTAATACCGTGGCTCGTTTTGCTTCTGTTGGATGTGCCGTTAAAACGGGTTCAACCCTGGTGTTTTTTAACGCCGATGCAATATCAATCGCATCAATTCCAGCTTGTTTAACTTTATTAATTTGGTAAGCCCACAATCCTCTGACTTGACTTAAATCTTGATTTTCTTCTTTTCGACGTTGTTGAACCGCACCATTAACTTCAACAATATGAACTAGTTGAAATAATATAGAGTATAGTTGAACTCCCTTATCGTTAAGAAATGTACTTACATCTATTTTATTTTGTAGCAGAGGTATCGTACTTGCTACATCGTTTTCACCATTTTCAATGAGGACATCTTTGAATGTCTGTAATAGAAAAGATAAATCTTTATATGGTTTACCTAGTTTTTCAATGACTAGGTCAAGAATGTTTTCTGGTTGATTCCGCATAAAATTGAGTGTTGCGGTTAAGGCTTCAGCAAATGTATATCTTTTAACTTTATTTTCTTTTATTATCGAGAATTTACATTTTTTTCAAACTGTTAATTTTTTGTTAAAATAATAAAGTTTATCTTTGTCGAAATTCTAAGAATAAATTCATGAAAGGAAAATATCTGTTCATTTTTTTAATTATCGCAGTATCATTGAACAGCCAGACAATTTATGAAAATTCTGTTGATTATCCTGTTTATGACGGAGATGATTTAGGCGTTATCTTGAAGGGTAATGAGGTTTATATTAATGTTTGGTCTCCTACCGCTTCTGATGTTTCTTTTCAGCTTTATAAGACAGGAAATGGAGGTAATCCATTGAAGGTCATATCTTTAAAAAGACAAATAAAGGGTAATTGGACGCACAAGCTCGTCGGTAATTGGGAGGGCTACTACTATACCTTTAAAATTAAATATAAGAATACCTGGTTAAATGAAGTACCTGATCCTTACGCGAAAGCAGTAGGGGTGAATGGCGATAGAGGTATGATTGTGAATCTGGAGAAAACCAATCCAGAACTTTGGGCATTTGATAAAAGTCCTGTATTAAAATATCAGACCGATGCCGTAATTTATGAACTTCATGTCAGAGATGCCTCTATTCATCCTCAAAGTGGTATAGTAAATAAAGGAAAATTCTTAGGATTAACAGAGGTTGGAACAAAAACTCCTCTGGGATTACCCACCGGTCTTGATTACATAAAAAATTTAGGCGTAACGCATGTTCACCTTTTGCCTTCATTTGATTTTAAATCTTTAGATGAATCTAAATCGACCCCTCAATACAATTGGGGGTATGATCCTAAAAACTATAATGTACCTGAGGGTTCTTATGCTACTAATCCTTATGACGGAAATGTTAGGATAAATGAGTTTAAAAAATTAATTCAATCCTTTCATAGCAATAATATAGGAGTAATCCTCGATGTTGTTTATAATCATACAGGAGATACTGAAAACTCTATTTTTAATCAGTTGGTTCCCAATTATTATTATCGACAGAATAACGAGGGTGGTTTTTCTAACGCTTCCGCTTGTGGTAATGAAACGGCTTCCGAAAGGCCTATGTTTAGAAAATTTATGATTGAATCTTTACTCTATTGGGTAAATGAGTATCATATAGATGGTTTTCGGTTCGATTTAATGGGTATTCATGACCTAAAAACCATGGAACTTATTAGGGATACACTCATAAAAGTAAAACCGGATATTCTTTTATACGGAGAGGGATGGACTGCCGGAGGAAGCCCTTTACCTGACAATAAAAGAGCCATAAAATCAAATATTAAAGGTTTAACTGGCATTGCCGCTTTTTCTGACGAAATAAGAGATGGGCTTAAAGGTCATGTCTTCACTCCTTCGGAGAAGGGTTTTATTAGTGGAAAGCATGATTTAGCAGAGTCCGTTCGTTTTGGTATCGTTGGGGGCGTGTTTCACCCGCAAATCAATTATGATAAGGTGAATTATACCAAAGCACCTTGGGCTGAGGAACCTAATCAAACGGTCGTTTATACGTCCTGTCACGATAATCATACCTTGTGGGATAGACTGGAAATAGCTAATCCAACCGTTTCAGTTCAGGATAGAACCTCTATGCAAAAACTAGCTATAGGCATTGTGCTGACATCTCAGGGGATTTCCTTTTTGCATGCAGGGTCTGAATTTTTAAGAACGAAAAATGGAGTAGAAAATTCTTATGAATCTCCTGACGTGATTAATCAAATGGATTGGGTAAGGAAAGACTCAAATAATGTGGTTGTAGATTATGTCCAAAAGTTAATTCAACTTAGGAAAACGCATCCGGCTTTTAGGTTGGGAAATGCGGCGGATATTCGGCAACATATTACATTTAATAAAGAGCCGAAAGAGGGCTTAGTTGAATACAGTATTGAGAAAGCACCAAATGAACCCTGGAAATATATTCATGTTATGATTAATGGCACAGACAAGGACCAAAATGTTAGCTTTCCTTATGCAGATTGGAAAACAGTCGTGGATGATCAAAATGTTTTTCTTCAGCCAAATGGCGGTTTTAAGGGTGGGACTGCAAAAATTAAACCTTTTAGTATGCTTATCTTACAATGTGACGAATACCTAATTGAGCCAAACCTTAAAGAGTAATTGGTTCAAAACTCATCGATTTTAATTTTAATTTTTATATCCCATGAAATTTTACACAAATTTAAACCAGTTACTTTTATTTTTAATTTGCAGCACTTTTTATAGTTGTAAATCAGATGAAAGTATTGAAAATGAAGCAGAAAAAAGTCCTCCTGTCTTTCAAATGACAGATGTTGGTCCTGAAACTGTGCCTTTGATAGAGAAAGAGGTTGAGAGAATTGTAAAGGAAATGAATGATTATGAGGTCAAAGGTCCTATCACCGTAAAACATGTAGATGGCCTCGCTGAAATGACTTTGTACAATTTAGCAGGTGTTTCTGTCGTTATAAAAACACAGAAAGCACAAACTGAACAATGGTTTTTCCTTTACAACAGAAGAGTAATTTATTTAAGGGAATTGATTTATCAAGATGATTCATTAACTGAAAATAAATTCTATTATTCTAACACAAGTATGATTAATGCTACCCAAAAGGAAGCAAAAAATCAATCTGAATTGTCGAAAGCTACCTCCTCTAAATTTAGAAAGGGCTTTAAAAAGGATTATCGTTTGGATGTGCGTGAAGTAAATTTTTTAGTCATTGGTTTCCTATACGGAGATTTATAACCTAAGTAGTATTTACTGCTAACTTCTATTTTTTAATGAATTCAGGTCAAAAAATTATATTTTTTTTCCTTTTGATTACACCGTTCATGGGATTTTGTCAAAATCCTGTGGAGGTTAATCAAAAGGTTGATTATTTTATTTTATCCGAGCCAAATTGGGCGGAAGTTAAAATATCAGATAGTTTACAGCCTGGAAATAGGGTTTCAGTTCCTGTCCTTGTTGATTTGAATTTGCAAAATAGTGGTAAATGGTCTATAGATCAAAGTGGTTACATACGTTGGAATCTTACCATTGAGGCTGCGAATTCTGCCTTGGCTTTAGCCGCTCTTTTAGATACTTTTAGTTTATCAGATGGGGCAGTTCTATCGGTTTTTATAGAAAATAACGATTTTCCTTCGTCCAGATACATAGGTACGGAGGGAAAAATAGAGAAAAAGTTATTGGGTTTTTTTTCATCCAATAAAATAAGATTAGAACTAATCGAACCTCCATTAGCTGAAATTAAAAGTGTTATCCATATTTTTAGGATGGATATTGGATACAAACCTGTATTTGATAATATAGAGAGTAATGTTTCCAAAGGAAATAGCGAGACCTTAGGTTTTGGTGCTTCTGAAGTGTGTCATACTAATATTATTTGTCCAGAAGGAGATATCATTCAAAAAGAGAAAAATGGTATTTGTAGAATCTATGTGGTTGTTAAAGAGGGTATTGGTTTTTGTACAGGAAATTTAGTGAATAATACTAAAAGGGATGGTAAACCACTGGTCTTATCCGCCTTCCATTGTCAGGACGGTTATACCCCTATGTATGATTTTTGGAGATTCGATTTTAATTATCAATCCCAGACTTGTAATCAACCCACTTCGGAACCCGTTTTTTCGTATATTCAAGGTGCTAAATTACTTGCGGGCAGGCTCGAAAATGATTTTATCCTGTTTGAGCTTTCCGGCTCAATTCCTTCCTCTTTCAATCCTTATTTTTTAGGATGGAATAGGTCTGCGATGGGTCCTCAGAAGAGCAAAATGGCGCATCATCCTAAAGGGGACATCAAAAAAATAGCCTTTTCAAATCGTCCAGCTCCTGTTTTTACCAGTACCATTAAATGGGATAATAATAGAATATCGCCTGCAAATCATCATTTTGTAGTTCAATATACCTTCGGTTCATTTGAAATAGGTTCTTCCGGTTGCGCCTTACTCAATGAATCAAATCAATTAACCGGTCTATTACATGGTGGATCAGCAAATTGTACTGTGTCGAGTGGTTATTATTCTCGTTTCTCCTTGTCATGGGAAGGCGGAGGAACACCGTCCACTCGCTTAAAAGATTGGCTGGATCCCATTTTATCTGATTCCATGCAAATCATGGGTTTAGATAACCCAATGGTAGAAAATGGAAAGGTTGCTGGCGTTATATATACAGAAACCAATACGCCAATCCCAAATACTAATGTTCTATTAATTGGAGATAATGGTTTTTCTGTTTCTACCGTTTCTGATGCTCAAGGCAATTACTCTTTTTCTGGTCTATCAACGGGTAAAAATTATATCCTTGATTTTGCCAAATCAAGTTCAATATTAAATGGCTTGTCCACTTTTGACTTATTGCAGGTTCAGAAGCATATTCTCAATAGGGAAATCTTAAAAAGTCCATTTAAAATGTTGGCTGCCGACGTGAATAATTCTGGGAGTATTTCTACCTCAGATCTTATTTTATTAAAACGTGCCCTGTTAGGATTAACCACCAGTTTTGAAAAGGTGCCAATCTGGCAATTTGTTCCATTTGAGAATGGTTTTATGAATATTGCTGCCCCTCTTTTAGGGCTCAACTTAAACGCCTTTATGGTCCAGAATCTTCAATCTCCCATTCTTGATAAAGATTTTATTGGAGTAAAGGCCGGGGATATTAATAATTCAGCCTCTGTAAATGAGTAGTTAAATCTTTTTTTACTCAAATAGTAATAAGATTGAATCATTTTATTATTGTTATAAACGTGATTAATTTTAAACTAATTTGAGTTAATACTAAAAGGTAATATTTGGAACCTAGATGATTCAAAAGAAAGATTTTAAAAAAATCCTTTTAGAATTTATCAGCTGAGTTTGTTTGTTAACTTTTCTGCCTGTAAATCTTTTCAATAATACCATACTATCATTAGGTTTATGATTACTCCATTTTAATCCATTTTTCTATTTGTGCATATCCTTTTTCATTCTGCCAAAGTATGATATATAAACCAGGTACAACATCCCTGCCAAGCCTGATATTTTCCTGACCATCAACCTTAATTTGTTCTTGTAATTGACCATTTTGATTGTAAAGAGCAATGGTTCCTGTTCTAGTTTGTTCTTTTTCGTCAAATTGTATCATTGCCTCAAATTTTCCCGGGTTAGGATAAATACGAAAAGCTTTATGTTTTAAAATAGTTTGGAGGCTAGTCTGAATGGATTGTTCTACGCTAAAGTTATCAATACCGGCTTCTATCAAATGGGCACTTGCAGCTAAATCGCCAACAATAAAATGGAAGTTGTTTTTAGTTCCAATTTTTATTCTTTTTTGAATATCATTAATGATAAGTGTTTTCCAGTTTGTGGTATTTTCATATTGTCTATGCAGTAAGATGGAATCACCTAAGCCATTGGTAGCATAAATAAACATGGTATCATTTGGAGTTGAAGTGCCTCCAGAATTAAAGAACCATATATCCACATTTAATTGAAGTTGTACATTAGGAGCAAAGGTCATTGCAGGTGAATGCAATTGCGTTATACCATTGTCAATGTCCCCAACTCCCGGGTCACCGCCTATATTTCCAGTTACAAAAGCAGTGTTGCCTTCATCATTTGGACTATCATTAAATGGGGCTGAAGTCAAATTATTATACTTGGTGCCCACGGGAGTGCCTCTTTCCCACTTACCAACCGTTGCTGTATTTGTTACCGTCCAGCCAAGGTCAAAATTGAAATTATCTGTATAACCATTCAACAGTTTTTCACTGATACTTTGGTTGAAAGGAATCGTTATATTTTTAAAATTCAAAGGTTTATATCCCCATTTACCTGCTGAAAATTGATAGGATGAAGGAATAATATTTGTTAACGAAAATGTTCCGTTTTCTACCGTTTTTGTATTCATCGATAAATTAGCGTCCTTGAATAATCCTACTTCTGCATTTGAAACGGGTAAACCAGAATCGTTAGAAATGATTCTTCCACTCAGCGTGGAAGTAGGCATCTTTGACAAATAAATGGTATCATTTTTTAAAGAAATTGAATTTGATAATAGCTTTGTTATTTTTTTTGTTTCAAAACCATTTTTACTTATTATAATATTTATATTGCCAGTTTCCGGGGTTCCCGTTTTAAAGCGTCCAAAGCCATCTGACAGTATTTCTCTATCTATTAATCCTTCTATGGAAATCTTAGCTCCATTTACAGGTGTTTTCGTGACTGAATCAAGTACTATACCTTCAAAACGAGCCGCCCTTGTGTAATTTGGTTCATATACAAAAAGGCCATTATCCATATCGCTGGCAAGAATGAGACCAGATGGAAGGTATGGATAGGCACCCCAACATCCATTTCCACCTTTTGTGGTTCTCCCAATGCCTACTTCTACCATATTGGATGGGTCAGAAACATCTGCTACAGAAACTCCTTCGTCATACCAGGAGGTTACAATAAAGCTACCTTTAGCATTTTTAATATAATGAGTGTTGTGGGGTAGGGAGTTTTGGTTTAGTAAAACTGGGGGTCGAAAACTATGTAATAATTTTATATCGGAAGGATTTCCAACAGAGTAAGCATCGACTTTACCCTGTGGCTTTTCGTCAGTTGTAAACAGGTATTTATGATCATCCGAGAGCCAGACGTTGTGTGTAAATCGGGTAGTGGTAGGTTGTGAAGCTAATTTGACAATATTTTTTTTATCCTTTATATGATACACTGAAAAATTGCCTGCATATATTTCAGCGCTATATAAGGTATCATTACGAACGTAATTGTCGTGACTGTAAACAGGGTCCGCGGCACCTACGAAGGTAGGTTCGCCAGGATTTGCATTTAAATCATATATTAAAACGCCTCCGGATTGTGGGGAACATCCTGATAAGTACATAAATCCTTTTTCATCAATCCACAGGTTATGACAGTTGCCTACATTGCCTGGATTAACAGAAGTTGGAGCCGGTAAACGGCTATATTTAAACGTAATTTTGTTAGGAGCTTCTGCCATATTAATAATAAGCACCCCTTGATTTCCTTGATCAGCCGTAACGTAAACATGGTTTTTAAATGACTTCATATCTCTCCAAATGGAGGTATTACCAGGTATGAAAGTATCTCTTTTGGGATTTTTTGGATCTTTTAATGAATAAATGACAGTTCCTGTGGTAGTTCCTAAAATAGCATATTCTATTCCGTCTTTTCCAACAAATCCCCAAATGTCGTTATATTGAGAATATTCGTCGGTTTGGCTCAAACGTTTCAAATTTATATCTGTGGAACCATAATTATTTTGATACTTGACTACATCCTGAGAATAGAGGAAAATTGGAACAAAAAGGATAAAAAACAACCATTTTTTCATAAAATTATTTTAAAGGAATAACGGCTAAAGTTATTCTTGATGTACAAGTTAATTGGTTTTTTGCATTGCAAATATCTATTTGCCAAACCTGGATGGTATTACCGATTCTTATAGGTTTTACCGTCCCAACTACAGGCGGTTCACCCTCTTTTACTGCTTTTAAATGATTTGCATTTATCTCTACGCCAACGATAGTATGGGTACTTAAATTTTCGAGACAAAGCGTTCCTGCAAAACTACCCAGTGATTCTGCCAAGGCAACACTGGCTCCTCCATGAAGAATTCTAAAAGGTTGAACCGTTCTTTGATCTACGGGCATAGTTGCCTTTATGAAATCTGGGCCAACTTCTATTACCTGAATGCCTAAAGTTTCCATTAAAGTATTCTTACCCATTTCGTTGATGGCTATTTCATTGGTAGGCTGTTTCCATATCATGGTATAAAGTGTTTTTACTGTATTAATTTGATAATGCAAGTTATTCAATTATTTAATAGTGAATTTTAAATTCGCTAATAAACATATAAACTATTTGCTTTGTTGTAAGGTAAATTTCATTATAAACAGCTTAAATTTCATTATTGGTGAACTTGTTACACAAAAATGCCACTGAATTTTTGACTCAATTTTATACAGAAACCCGCCGTATAAATCTTGATAAAAGACTTTCAGACGTATATGAAGAAATTGAGTTGTCGGGGACGTACAAACTTACCTTAGATGAATTGACTTTTGGTGCTTGTGTTGCCTGGAGAAATAGTAATCGGTGCATTGGAAGGCTTTTTTGGAAATCTCTGAAAGTAGTTGATGGAAGATCAATCAGTACCTTTGAGGAAGTTAAAATGGCCGTTTTTAAACACCTGGAATTTGCAACGGGTAATGGAAAAATAAAACCATACATCACTATCTTTCCTCCGGAATCACCAGAAGGAATGGCTCCATTGAGGTTTTGGAATAGTCAATTAATAAGGTATGCTGCTTATAAAAAAAATGGGCAAATAATAGGGGATCCCGCTCAATTGGATTTTACTGATGTTTGTATCTCTTTGGGTTGGAAAGGAAAAGGTACCGCATTTGATGTTTTACCTGTCGTTTTTCAATTTGAGGATAAAAAACCTCTTTTTTTCGATTTACCAGCTCATTTAGTTAAAGAAGTGGTCATTCAGCATCCTGAATATGAAAGTTTCAATGATTTAAACTTAAAATGGAACGCACTGCCCGTTATTTCTGATATGGTGCTGGAAATGGGTGGTATTCACTTCCCTTCTGCTCCTTTTAATGGTTGGTATATGGTAACCGAAATTGGTTCCAGAAACTTTGGAGATGAAGACAGGTTTAATCAATTACCTAAAGTAGCTGAGGCCATTGGCTTGAATATTTCTGGCAAAGATATGTTTTGGAAGGACAGAGCCTTAATTGAATTAAATTATGCCGTGAAAACGTCTTTTGATAAAGAAGGTGTGTCAATAGCTGATCATCACGAATCATCCGATCAGTTTATGAAGTTTATTCAGCAGGAAAAGAAATTGGGAAGAGAAGTTATGGCTGACTGGAGTTGGATTGTCCCACCTAATGCTGGATCAACCATGAAGGTTTTTCATACTTCATTTGAAAATAAAGTATTAAGCCCAAATTTTTATTATAATAATCCAGTCTGGAAAAAAATAAATTCTGAATCATTGAATAAATGCCCTTTTCACATCCTTTCTAAAAAATAAAAGAGGAACACACATGACGTGTGTTCCTCAATGAAAGGGACTTTTTCTTATTTAGCAGAAGATACAGCTAAAGAGTAAATTACTAATCCAAATCCAATTTTGTTAACAGCGTCACCAATGTTATAGATAATGTCTAATGACTCCAATGGTAAAACACCGTCTAACCAACCACCAGGAATGGCCATGTAACCAATTGGATAGATTGCCCAACCAACTAATACGAACCAACCTAATGTTTTGAATGCACCTTGTAGTGCAGGGTCGTTTGAATTTCCAGCCAATTTCTTAGCTGATCCTAACCATACCTCATAAAGAATACCTACGTATCCGATAGTTGAAATGAAACCCCAAAGTACTGACTGATCACGGTAAACAGTTTCTCCTAAATAACCAGCTATTAACATTAATAGTGAATAGCCAATCATTTTCCAAAGCAAAGAAACGGTAGCACCGAATGCCTTTAAGATCAAATAGAACTCAACGCACATTAATGGTACAGTTAAAATCCAGTCGATGTAACGGAATGAAGTAGGAGAAGTACCATTTTCTGCCCAAAATGAGCGCATGTAGAAATAATGTACTGCTGCAATTCCCGTAATCATACCAGAAATTAATAATGAATCTTTCCATTTTCCTGATACATTGGTCATTTGAACAAAAAAGAATACGGTTGAAGCTAACATCGCCATTGAACCAATGAAAAATGTAAAACCTACATAATCACCTTCTTTTAAGGTTGCAAGAAACAGGTTAGAAAAGTTTTGTAATGCATCCATAGCAAAATTTATTTAAGTTGTTAAAAAATTACGTTGTTAATCAATAGTTTTTTTCTTCTACATGTTGATATAATAATCCCATCAATATCATGTGAGGTAAGGTTATAACTGCTATAAAACTAAACAAAAGAGCAATACCTTGGTTCACAGAAATGTAATTTCCTGAAAATTGAAAAGCTAAATAAAGTCCTAAAAGAGCAATCAATGAAAATGGAAATATATCACGTATATATTTTCCTAAATTATAATTTGCCCTGCTGGTTTTGAAAAAGTTTATCTGGTCTTCAATAGAAGGAATTGAGTGCCATAAAGTAAAATATATCGCGAAGCCTATCCATAATGGACTATAATAGAAAAGTCCAAATAAAAGGAAGGTATTGATTATTTCTTGTAAACCGTTTTTAAAATTTATGCTCTTGGTTAACAGTAGAATTACCCAATGAATAATCATCAAAATGCCAGCCGAAATAGCTACTTTGTTTCCTAATTCCTCAGTTATTGTAAGAAAGTAAGGGTCTTTTGCAAGTGATTGTATGACGGGTAATGCTGTTTCAATATGAGCAAAAATTGGAGTTAATAAAACAAAACTCCCGGACAAGAAAATGGAAATTAACTTGACAAATTTTGATTCAATGGGGGATACATACAAATTTGATTGACCAAAGTGATAAATGGAAATCAAAATGAATAATCCGAGGGAGAAAGCTGGAAATAAATACCAACAACCTATATATAATAAAATTAATCCTATGTATAATCCGAAAAATAAAGTACTCTTACGCTTCTTTTCATCAATCCTTTTATTAATTAAGTTGAAAAAAAGTAAATGATCGTTTGCCCCATGAGGAATGCCTATGAATAAAATTAATACTAACGCTATCACAAGAGAACTTGAAACAAGCCATTCACTTTCACTTAAACTCACCATAATTATAATCAAGGTGAATAACTGAACCAATATTTGAATTCTAGGATTTCTCATGATTACCTTATGGTTTGATAAATGGGAGAATATGATTTATCCTTGATTCTTCTTGGCCAGTAAATTTCAATCAATGCACCAATAAATACTTTTACAGGTAAGGTTGAGAATATTTTCATTTCACCAAAAATGCCCGTCTTTTCCGATAAAAAGGTTAGTATGGTTCCAATATTGTTTCCCTTAAATAAAGAAATAAAAATAGCGGACTTATTAATTTCCTTTTTTTGAAGCAAATGAAGTAAAATGGTATCGTAAAAAGAAAATCTGTTTTGAATCTTCTTTTTAAATAAAGGTAAATTATCTGACAATATAGATTTGATAATCTGGTCCACTTGTTTTTGTATGAGGGAAAAAGCAAATCCAGTACTTGGTTTTAAAGCGCCACCAACAATCCCTATCGGAATTATATGATTATGGGTAGTATCTGGGTGAATAAATTCCATTGGAATAACACCCTTTTCCTTTTCTATAATGGTGAAATTTTCAATCTGTAATTTTTCCTGTATATACTTTTCAATCTGTTCGTCATACGCTTCATCAGCTAATAATTGCTTTGAAAAAATAGTATATTCAATGAGCGCTTCTCTTTCAGAATAAGGTAGAACATAAAAAAATCTCACCTCCTGATGTTGCTCAGTTCTGAAATCCATGAATGTTGCCGTATTTTTTTCGAATACAGGTTTTTCAGTTTTTACTAACCATCCCTGAAAATGTTGTTTTAAAGCAGAATAAGAGGAATGACTTTTTGATTGATCAGCAGTAATAGAGGTTGAGTTGAACAAAAAATGGCAATGAAATTTTTGTGTTTTTGTCTCTATACAAGCCCCTGATTCAAGTCCATAAATACGTTCGATACTTTCTTCTACGATGTCAATATTTTTTGCATTTTTCAGCACATCATAACTGTATTTGTAGAAATCACCAGATTTTACACCTACATAATTAAAGGGAAGAATTTTTTCCTTCTTTTCATAATTATCAGAATAAAAGGTCAGATTTTGCCAAACTGTGGTAGTATAGGGTAAAGCTGAGGAATTGGGTGTATCCCAGAAGCACCAGGTTTTATCCTGATTTGTATGTATATTTTTGTCTATCAGTAAGATAGAGTGTTTTGTATTTGCTTTAGCTAACGATGTCGCCAGACTTAACCCAGAACATCCCGCACCTGCTATGACGAAATCGTAAAATTTCATTTCGAAAATGTTTTAGGGTTAGACAAAAATTTCCTTCTTTTGTTCAATATTAACTAAAAAAAATTGAAAAATTTAATTTTGTAGAATAAAATTAAGTAAATAAAAATTTGTTCAGAATAAAATCATGCTTTCATCCTCCCATTTCATCCAATTTTCTGCATTATTAAACCAGGTTAATTGTCTCTTTGCATATTGTCTGGTATGTTGTTTTATTTTCAAAATGGCTTCTTTAATTTCATACTCATTGGAAAAATATTTAAATAGTTCCGTATAACCTACGGTTTGTAAAGCTTTTAATTCCTTAAATTCTTTAAGAGAACGAACTTCGTCTATCAATCCATCTTCTACCATTTTATCTACTCTATCATTTATTCTTTCATAGAGTATGGCTCGCGGGGGAGATAAATAAAAGCATTGAGATTCAAAAAACCTCTTCACTTTTTTTCCTGTCCTGAAGGATGAAAATGGTAAACCTGTTTCTCGATAAATACTAATAGCTCTGATAAGACGTACCGGATTATGTTGATCTACTATCTGGAAATAATTTGGGTCAACTTCTTGTAGTTGCCCTTTTAAATAATCTATACCTTTTTCAAGATATTCTTTTTGTAGCTGAACAAGTATGTCAGGACTTACCGGGGGAAATGTATCGATACCCTCAAGCATGGCCTTGAAGTACAAACCACTTCCTCCTACGGCAATTAAAATGTCGTGATGTTTAAATCTGTCCTCTAATAAAGTCATGCTTTCTTTTTCAAACAAGCCAATATCATAAGGATCATGAATGGAAACATGATTTATAAAATGATGTGGAACCTTGTCTTGTTCCTCTTGGGTGGGTTTGGCTGTCCCAATGTTCATCTCTCTATAAAATTGCCTGCTATCCACAGAAAGAATTTCTGTATGATATTTTTCAGCAAGTTGTATTGCCAAGGTCGTTTTACCCGAAGCAGTTGGACCTCCGATACAAATCAATATTTTATTTTCTGCCATAAAAATTTAAAAGTACCTTTATAATTGATTAATGAAGGTAAACATTCTAAATAACAGGTCTAATTTTATGCTCTACTTTTTTCTAAAACCTTTGGTTCAGTTAGCCATCAAAGTTTACTTCCGGAATATATTTTTATCCGGATTAAATAATTTGCCACGCAAGAAGCCTTATCTCATAGCAATGAACCATCCAACGGCTTTTTTGGAACCTGTTATTATGACGGCAAATATTAATAAACCGATTCATTTTCTGGCCAGAGGCGATCATTTTAATAAAACCTTCTATCGCTTTCTTTTGAATCAGGCTAAGATGATTCCCGTTTTTAGGCAAAAGGAGTCGGGTTTTGGCTCTCTAAAAAACAATTACGATACTTTTTTTCGCTGTTATGAATATATTTCAAAGAATGAATTAGTGGCTTTATTTCCTGAAGGTAGGACGGAGCACGAAAAAAGATTAAGGCCTTTACAAAGGGGAGTGGCAAGAATAGCTTTTGGCACGTTAACTCATTTTCCCCATTTAGACGATTTATATATTGTTCCCGTTGGCGTAAGTTATGCCGATGCATTATCTTTTCGAACCACTGCTGTACTTCACATTGGTGAGCCTATGTCGGTTAGGAATTATTATGGTGATGGGAAATCACCAGATCACCAAAGATTACTTTCAGATTTAGAAGGTCGATTAAAAGAATATATGGTCATCATTGATAGGGTGGAAGATGATGAACTGATTGAAACCTGCCTGACTATGGCACGAAATACCCGAAATTATTCATTTTTTAAGGTGTATCAATTTGATACATCTCTTTTAAACAT
>JANQZX010000138.1:91893-146718 GCA_030728245.1 Saprospiraceae bacterium
TTCAAATCTCCCGTTCGATTTGGTGCAGCTTTTGGCGTGTCGTTACTATACCTGATTATTACTATTATTCTTTCAGTTTATACGTCCATTTTAGTCGTACCCATAGCCCTCTGTCTAGGGTTAATGGCTTATTTTTCTCTTTATATTCGAGAAAAACAAGCCATCAAAACAGGACATAATCGATTTATAAAGCTTGATGAAGTTCAAAAAGAGAAGCTATTAGCCTTAAAAAACGATATTTTAGACACCTTTAGGGTCAAACTATCTGAATAAGGTCAAATCTCCTTTTTTAACGAATTCCTGACCGTCAGGAAATTTAATGATGATGTAGTAAACATAAATATCACTTGGTGCATCAGTACCATTAAATCTTCCATCCCAGCCTGTGGTCGGCGTTTCGTTATTATACACGGTCTGTCCCCATCGGTTAAATACGTTAAACTTAGTAATTTCTATTTTCCCTCTATATACTACATTAAAGAAATCGTTGACTCCGTCACCGTCTGGTGTAAATGCATTTGGGATATCAAAAACGGGTGCTAAAACGGGTATCGGGGGTGAACTGAAAGTTAATTCACAACCTGTGGCATTTTTAATAATGAGCGTGTAGGTTGTCGGATTTTCTGTAGGAACATGTTCTAATAATGGGGTAGAACCTGGAATATCTTTACCATTTGCCTTCCAGGTATAGGTGATACTTGGAAGATTTAATGGCGTGAGATTAGCCAGGATGGTAACTTTTTCCCCCAAAGGAATGCCGGAAGTGTTCGCTTCAACAGGTTCAATTTTAAAATTTGAAAGTCTTGGTAGGGCAGCTACAGTGACCGTTACTGATTTTCTATCCGACCCACAATTTGGACCATAGGTATAGTCCATTGTAAATGTAGTGGTAGTAGTGAGTCCTTGTAAGGCAAGTTTAGGACCTAAAACGGTTTGATTGTTATATGACCATTTATATTGCTGATCCACACCAAGTACTGCATTGCCCGTCGCTTCCAGATTTACAGGAAGTCCGGGACAAATGGTTAGATTCGCCGGAATACTTACTGTAGATGGTTGAATCACATTAATCGTTATTGACGCTGAAGTTGGCGCGCAAATTCCAGCCTGGGCTTTAACAGTATACACGGTATTGACTGTGGGTCTTACTTTTATTAACGGATTTACAGAGGTGAACGCTGGATCTGTTGAGGAACTCCAGGTGTAGGTTACCATTGGGTCATTGGACACCAAAAGCTGTATCTCTTCTCCTCTGCAGATGGTTGTTTTAGTGTTAAAACCAATGGCCGGAGCTGGTATGACATTTATTTTTGCCGTTATGGTTGTTGGACAATCCTTTTCTTTTACCGTCGCCTTTACTTCTTTTGATTGTGTTAAGAATAGCGTAGGATTTTTACAACTTTTACATGATACTGCGTCTTCAGGTTCCCATGTTATCTCACCGGGACCCTCAAAAGATAAATTCAAAGTAACCTTTTCTCCAATACAAATGGTTGTATCTTTAGGCGTAAGGGTAAGATTTTTTGGTTTTATCACTGGAATGATAGCTGGTTGGGTATCTCTGCAGGCATGGTTTGAAGTAGCCCTAAATAAAATAATGCTATCAATAGTTGTAATTACTAAGTTGTAAAGAGAATCAGGTGATTCAAATCCTTTAGTTGGAAACCAACTATGCTTTATATCCGGGTATTCTGCTGGATTATAAACAGGGGAAGTTAATTTCACTATGGTTCCCTGACAGTATTGCTCTTTATTTTCGTCTTTGGAGATAATTAATTTTGAAGGAAGTGAATCTACTCTAATTCTTACTGAATCTTTCACTGTGCATCCGTCCTGGGTAAAAGTGGCTATGTAGGTGGTTGAAACTATTGGATCCACTTTTACGGTACCACCTCTGGCATTATCAATAAACTTGTCATTAGGTAGCCAGGTAATACTACTCGTTACACCCGTATTTGTTCCCGCTCTTAAAGTTAGCTTAGTTCCTTTACAAATTTCTATGGTGTCTTTTTCAGAGATTATATTTACGCGGGTTTCTTTTACCGAATAATTGAAGGTAACTACTGAAGTACAATTTCCAATTCGTTGGCTTACAGTGGCAATGCCTGATGTATTAGGATATATGATTGCGCTTCCGTTGTCTAAAAGATCGGTCTTTACATCATTATCCCACGAAATCCCCTGGTTTCCCGCATTGGATTGAATGGGCAATAAAAGTGGCGTTCCAGCACAAATGGGAGCGACATTGAAATTTCCTTTAGTTAAAATGGGTTTGACGATAGATAAATAAGTGGAATCTTTTAAAACCGTTCCGTTTACTAAGGCAGTTAAATATACCCATCCAGATTGAATTGGGCGGACCGTTGGGTTCGCTGCTGTGGCATCGTTAAATAAGTTAGATGGAGACCATTTGTAGTAAACGGCGGGGATGGACTGTAAATTTACCTGAAGATCAGTGTCACATACAAAAATAGTGTCCGCTCCCTTTATTAAGGGTATATTTTGGTTTCCAAAGATGGATTGTCCATTTATATTGGCCATGTAGCTACAAAGCAATCCAATAAAAAACCATTTAATGGCAAATTTAATTTTCATAGTAGTATGTTTTCCGATCTAACATCAGATTATTTATCAAAAATAACGAGTAAATCTGTAATTCAATATAATTTTTTGAACATTACTCAATAGTACAACTGTCCAAAGCTTCTTTTACTTGAGCTAAGGTAACAAATGGCATGTCATTACCCCACGATGAATGAATATAATTCATAATATTAGCTATTTCAAAATCTGATAAAATAGGAACGGCAGCCATTTCTTGTGTGTATTGATTCCCATTCACCATTATGGTGTCTTTTAGTCCATATCGAATGATGCAGGCAGTCTTTAATGGATTTTCAAGCAGGTAATCTGCTTGAACTAGGGTTGGAATAAGTGATTTTAATCCTTTACCATCTGGCATGTGACAACTCACACAGAAATTTTCATAAAGAATTTTACCTTGAGGGTATTGTGTATTTCCACAAGAAGTGAATATAACCAAGAAAATAAAAAGGGTTAATTTTTCCAAATCAATATGTTTTAGTCATTTTTTCTGGAACAACCAGAATGAAATCTGCTTTATTAAAATTTTCGGGATCTAAAACATCAATTTTGTCTTGTTCCACGGTACTTATGGTTAAAATTTTCAGATTGGGTTTATATTTATTCAGGTACCATAAAATACCTTCCTTTTCGTCAGAATGATAAGCTCCATTAAAATGAATAAACAGATGATTTGGTTTTAATGAGGTAGAAATGGAGTAACCCATGGTGGCGTCCTTGATGGCCTGCGCTTTCACCATATTATCGGACGTATTACTCCCATGATTACCCATCATAGTTATCATCTTTTTATAGGTTGGTAATGTTAGGTCCAGTGGAATGGGTAGAGGGGGTAAAAATTGAGTTTTAGCTAATTCACTAAGTTCATTTAGTCCTTCTAAGCCAGTTCTGAAAACCAGATTAGCATAACGTCGGGGCACATTGGTCGCCTTAAACGATATTTTTTTTGTTTTGGCAAATTCTACTAATGGCTTGTAATCTGTGCTATAGTTATCCCAAAGTTTAGCTTCCTCTTCAAAATTTTTAACATTTATCTTTCCTGACAAATATTCATCTATAACCAATTGATCGTCCGTTTCAAACATTTCAGCACCCAAAATCAATTTGCCATCCTTGAGATCATAAAGATCAGAGGTCAATTTTACTTGTAACCAGTGAGAAATGGGATTATTATGTAGTTCTCCAAAAAAAACCACCTCGTTTTCCGCAGATTTTTTCTTTACTTGTTCATAATCTACTTTTTCACCTTTATTATTGAAAATCAAGTAAGCAGCATGTTCTTGACCTAACAAAAAATGTACTGTTAAGAAAATTAGCAGAGCAGATAATAAATAGCGGATGGGAAAATTTGTCATTATGTTGCAGTTTATGTCCCCAATATAAATCATTTTATTAGGAATAAATTATTTCTATCTTTAAAAACATACCTTAGTGATTGTTGTTTAACATAAAGATTTTTAACTAATATAATTTTATGATTAGGGAAAGGGTAATTGTTTGGTTTAGACAAGATTTAAGGTTGCATGATAATGAGGCGCTTTTTGAGGCTATACGACAGTCTAAAGAAGTAATTCCCGTTTTTGTACTGGATGAAAGACAAATTTTTGGAAAAACTTCCTTTGAATTTCCTAAAATTGGTAAGTTCAGAATGAAGTTTTTATTGGAAAGCATTGAAGATTTGCGATCAAACTTAAAGAAACTTGGTTCTGATTTAATTGTGAGGGTAGGCCACACAGAAAATATTTTAATTAATATTGCTAATCAAACTAAGGCTACAGCTGTTTATTGCAACAGAGAGAGAACCGAAGAAGAGGTTAAGGTTCAGGACAATCTGGAAAAGTTGCTTTGGCAGGAGGGTAAGGAATTATTGTATTTCAGAGGTAAAATGCTCTATTACACCGCTGATTTGCCCTTTCCGGTGACCCACACACCAGATATTTTTTCACAATTCAGAAAGGAAGTCGAAAGAATTATTCCTGTAAGAGATCCTTTTCCAACCCCTACTAAACAGTTTCAGCCTATCTCGGTACCATTAAACTCAGGCGAAATTCCTACTATGGAAAAACTGGGTTTCATAGATGTTAATAATATTGATAAGTCTGGATTTGAAGGAGGTGAAACAGCGGCACTCAAAAGATTACACGATTATCTTTGGGTATCAGAAGGTATTCTGAATTATAAAGAAACCAGGAATGGAATGTTAGGTAGAAATTTTTCTTCCCGCTTCTCTGCCTGGTTAGCTTTGGGTTGCTTATCTCCTAAAATGATTTATCAGGAAATCAGAAGATTTGAAAAGGAAAGAATGGCCAACGAAAGCACTTATTGGTTGATTTTTGAATTGCTTTGGCGTGATTTTTTTAGATTAATGGGTAAAAAGTACAAAAGCAAAATATTCCAGATTGGGGGGACCAGGGATCTTGAAAATCATTATTTTAAAACAAATTTTGAAATTTTTCAAAAATGGGCAGATGGTAATACTGGCGTTCCCTTTATTGATGCAAATATGAAGGAACTGAATAGTACCGGCTTTATGTCTAATCGAGGAAGGCAAGTTGTTGCGAGTTTTTTAGCCAAAGATCTGAAAATCAACTGGCTTTTAGGTGCTGAGTATTTCGAATCTGTACTCATTGACTACGATGTGTGCAGTAACTATGGTAACTGGAACTACGTGGCAGGCGTGGGGAGTGACCCCAGAGAGGATCGTTCTTTCAATATTCAGACGCAATCGTCAAAATATGATCATAATGGACAATTTGTAAAACATTGGCTTCCGGAGTTAAAACAGATTCCGGCAGATAAACTTATTGCATTTAATTCGTTATCAGCCAATGAACTTTCTTCTTATGGTGTAAATCTTGGGAAGAATTATCCTTTTTCTATTATCTCTTTTCCAAAATACTCAAAAAGATTTTAATTTTTTTTGGTTCAGAGCCAACGCATTTTTTTTATTTGACGTTATTAAAACAGATATTAATTTAATCTATCGTTAAATAGTCATAATATGAAAAATGCGATTTTTGTTTTTACTTTTTTTTCCTTGTTCTTTTCGTTAAACTCTTGTTTAAAGGATACTTGTGAAAATGTATATACTTATCAACGTTTTGATCCTGTTTATGTAAAACCTGAGGTACTTAGGCAAAAAGTAGCAGCGTCTGTTTCAAAAGAGTTGGTTACAACGGGTAAAATTTACGTTTACGGAGACTATTTGTTAATAAATGAACCAGACCTTGGTATTCATGTGGTTGATAATAAGGTTCCTGCAAATCCTAAATTTATTTCGTTTCTTAAAATACCTGGTAATTCAGACCTTGCCGTAAGAAATGGTTTACTCTATGCAGATAGTTATATCGATTTAGTTGTCCTCGATTTGAAAAATCCTTTGGATGTAAAGGAAATTTACAGACTGGAAAATGCTTTTCCAAGTTATGGTAAAGATGAAAAACTAGGTTTATTAGTAGCTTATAAAGCGGCTGGTGTTACTGAGACTTTCCCTTGCTCTGAAAATTCAGGAAACACTTTTTTTGAAGGAAATGTAATATGGACCAGAGATAATAATAGCTTGACTTCAGGTCTTAAAACACCTTCTGGTACCGTTGGTATCGGAGGTTCAACAGCTCGTTTTACTATGAATCAAGGATTACTTTATACCGTTAGCACAAGTAATCTGTCGGCATTTAAACTGGAAGATAATGGTGTTACTAAACAAGTGAGTACTCAAAATGTCGGTTGGAATATTGAGACTATTTATCCTTTCGAAGGTTTATTACTCATTGGTTCTCAAAATGGTATGTATATTTATGGTATAGATAATCCGGAAAAACCACAGCTTTTATCTACTTTTGAGCATTGGAGAGCTTGTGATCCTGTGGTTAGTGATGGAAAAACAGCTTTTGTTACCCTAAGGGGAGGCACGGAGTGTGAAGGTTTTCTTAATCAATTAGATGTTATTAATATTTCAGATGTACGAAATCCTAAACTCATAAAAAGTTATCCCTTGTATCATCCTATAGGTTTGTCCATAAACGAGGGGCTTCTATTTATTTGTGAAGACGATAGAGGAATCAAATTATACGATACCAAAGATTTAAATGCGATCGATAAAAATTTAATTTATCAGGATAAATCATTCTCCGCAGTGGATATCATTGTATTGGAAGAAGATAAAGTAGCCATTATTACTGGCGAAGAAGGTATTTGGCAATTTAGCTACAAAAATCCTGCTAAATGGGAACTTCTAAGTAACATAAAATCTAAAACCAATGATTAAAAGAGGATTTCTTTTACAAGTCTTTTTTTTAACTGTTTTGACTTATTCTTTAAAGAGTCAAGACCTTGGTCCTTCTCCATCCTTAGAGAATAAAGGTTATATGTTAGGTCAGTTTTCATTGGGTTATGGGTACTATTTGAACGGAGGCGCTCTGTTAAGTACTGGCTTCGAATATAAAATGGGAAGGTTTCTCTCTCCCAAATGGTCCCTTGGGGGTGGCATTGCCTACACGCAATTTAAACCGCTGGACGGTTTATATGGTATTAGTTTATTATCTGAACTTAGATATTTTCTGAAGGATGAGACTAAAAACTGGCGTTTTTCCGGTGTCTCAGATGTGGGTATTGGTATAGGAGGAAGCAGAATTCAAACAGGGTGGGGAAGTAATGGCCTGGGGCTCCGTTTGTATTCTGGTGCAAGTATTCATAGAAAAATACAAAATAATACGAGTCTTATGTTAGAAATAGGCTACTTGTACCAAAATCTAAGTTATAAGGATAATACCCCTGGTAGGGGTTGGCAAATTTTTCAAACGGAAAGTATCTTGAAATATCATTTCAGGAGAATCCAGATAAAAACGGGGTTGTTTTTTTAACCTTAAAGCACCTTAGGAGATTACTCTTAAGGTGCTTTTTATTTTTTCAATGTTTGCTAATACCTTTTTTCTGTCCTTGTCAGCAATATTTATATGCCCCATTTTCCTAAATGGTCTTGTTTCTGTTTTTCCGTACAAATGTAAATGCGCACCCTCTATTGACATACATTCCTCAATACCAACGTATTTCGTTTTTCCAGCATATCCAGGTTCTCCAACGATGTTTACCATTGCTCCAATGCTGTGTTGTCTTGTTGATCCAAGGGGCAAATCTAATATGGCTCTTAAATGCTGTTCAAATTGTGAGGTTTCACAACTATTCTGGGTATGATGTCCGCTATTATGTGGTCGAGGTGCCACCTCATTAACAAATACATCATCGTTTTCATCTAAAAAGAATTCAATAGCCAGCAAGCCCACTAAGTCTAAATCGATAGCTATTAAAGAAGCTATTTCATTCATTTTAGATAAAGTGCCTTTATCAAGTTCTGCGGGACAAATCAAAAAGGATACTAAATTAGCTTCCTGATTAAAGTGTTGTTCAACAGGTTCATAATGTATAAGTTCACCAGACGCCGATCTTGCTACGAGGATGCTGATTTCGGTCTTTATGTTTATTCTTTCTTCTATAATACTAGGGCAATCCAAAAGGTTTGTTACATCATTTTTATTAGAAACAACTACAACACCTTTACCATCGTATCCATCTTTTCTTGATTTTTGGACAAATGGGAAGGATATTTGCTTGTTTTTTAAAGCCTCTATAATTTCTTTTCCGTCAACAAATAGCCGAAATCCGGCGGTAGGAATATTTCGTTCCTGATAAAACATTTTTTGTAATCCTTTATCTTGTATAACCTTAACAGTAGATGGTTTGGGATAAACCTTAACACCTTCATTCTCTAAGTAAAAAAGGGCATCAACATTAATTTGTTCTATTTCTATAGTTAAAATATCTACCTTTTTTCCAAATTGAACAACATCATCAAAATTTTTAAAATCACCTGCCTGGAAAAAAGGTACATAAGGAACTGCAGGGAATTGCTGGTCCTGATCCATGATATATATGGGTAAATGCCAGTTGGCAGCTTCAATCGCTAACATTTTCCCTAATTGTCCTCCACCTAAAATGCCAATTTTATGGTCTAACAGGTTTTTGTGTTGCATGTTTAATAGTTAAAATTTAACAAATTTATGAAATTTAGTGCTTATCTGCCCTGTTCTCATTTTGCTTTTTGACCTATCTTTGGAAATAAAAAACAAATGAGTCAACCTTCAGTTATCGTTCGTGATGTTCAAGTGGTGAATAGGGGAACAATTAGAATAGCAGATGTTTACATTAAGGATGGGATAATTGACAAAATAGCAACATCCATTGGTCATTCTGCTGACATAGAAATAGATGGAACGGGAAAACACTTAATTCCTGGTATTATCGATACCCAGGTACATTTTAGAGAACCCGGTTTAACCCACAAAGCAAATATTTATTCAGAGGCAAGAGCTGCGGTTATGGGCGGTGTAACCTCGTTTATGGAAATGCCAAATACCAAGCCTCCCGCCATTACTAAAGAGTTACTCGAACAGAAATATGCCATTGGCGCTGCTAATTCTGTGGCTAATTACTCTTTTTTTATGGGTGCAACCAATGACAATGTAGAGGAGGTTTTAAGAGCGATTTCTGACGAAGTATGTGGCGTTAAGATTTTCATGGGATCAAGTACAGGGAATATGTTGGTTGATCATCCTACCGCTTTACATACTTTATTTTCAGAAATACCTATCTTAATATCAACTCATTGCGAAGACGAGCAAACCATTAAACGAAATGAAGCGGCCTATCTTGCCTCTTACGGGGAAGAAATTCCTATGGTTTATCACCCTGAGATCCGGTCTGTTCAAGCTTGCTTGTTATCGTCGGAAATGGCCATATCCCTGGCTAAATCTTATGGAACCAGATTACATATATTACACATTTCTACAGCGGATGAATTAAAACTTTTTAATAATTCTATTCCGCTGAAGGAAAAAAGAATAACTTCTGAGGTTTGTGTGCATCATCTATACTTCAACAGTAATGATTATGAGTCATTAGGGAGTTTAATTAAATGCAATCCTGCCATTAAATCTGTGGATCACCAAACGGCCTTATTGCAAGGTCTATTATCTGATAAACTGGATATTATCGCTACAGACCATGCGCCCCATACCTTAGCTGAAAAGCAACAAAATTATTTTTCAGCTCCTTCTGGTGTACCCCTGGTACAACACAGTCTTCAGATAATGCTTGATTTTTATCACAAAGGTTTGATTACTTTGGAGAAAATTGTAGAAAAAATGAGCCATTCTCCAGCGGAGTGTTTTGGTATAAAAAACAGAGGGTACATAGAAGAGGGTTTCGCAGCGGATGTAGCTATCGTAGATATAAACATTCCATATCAGATAACTGCTGAAAATATTGCTTACCACTGCAAATGGAGCCCATTACTAGGAAAAACCATGAAAGGAGCTGTTTTGACCACCATGGTTAATGGAAACTTAGTTTGGCACGACGGCCAAATAAAGGAAGATGTGAAAGGAGAAAGATTAAAGTTTATTCGTTAACCTTATCCCCTTTTTATCTTTTCAATTTCATTCATAACTATCTCTGATTCTGCCATCTTTGCAGCATAACCTTTAATATCCCCTTTTCTCTGTAATTGCATTGCTTCCTCAAGTAATTGATTGTAAGTTTTTTGCAAATTCACTAAAGGGTCTTTTTTGAATAATCCGAACATGATGTTTTGGTTAAGTAGTATGGGAAATAGGAAAATTCCTATTTCCCATAACTAACAAGAATCAAGACGTTTTGTTTTCCTTTTTAAGTTTTAAAACATCAATGCCTTTTTCTTTCACCAACGAATTAAAGGCTTCCATATCAGCAGATTTTATGGTTTCCCATTTTTGCAATTCAGTGTTAATCTGTTTGCTTAACTCTGTTTTTACCTGCACGGCTTGCTGGGTTGGAGGAAAATCACCACGATTGGTAATGCTTCCTACATGAGCAAGTTTGTTTGTCAGTTTTATAGGATAATTTAATGGATCCTGACCACTTTTGTTCTTTGTCTGATAAAGTTCATTTTCAATTCTGGTAATTTCCTTATCGATGTCGTTCGCTTTTTGAATGAGCGATTTCATTTCCGGATCATCTTTCCAGATAGATTTAAGATGATTAATTTGCTTTCTGGTTTCTCTTATGTCAAGGATGGCCTGATGAGCTTCTGTTACCTTATCTCTAATTTCCATAAGGAAACTGAATTGTTTTGCATAATCTTCCACGGTGGACTCAGAGCGAGGATCTTTAACAATTTCAAAGGTTTGTTCTTGTTGAATTTTACCTAAAGTTAACACCACTTTATAGGTTCCGGGAACTGCTTTAGGACCATTTAATGCAGCAGCCCATAGAATCATGCCATCAAACCTTAAAGCACCAGGGTATTGCATATTCCAGACAAAGCGATTTCCACCTGCTTTTAAATCTGTAAGCTTATCCATTCTTTCCTTTGCATTGGTAGCAAATTCTTTAATTAATTTGCCATTGGCTTCATGAAATGAAAGTTTTACAACGATAGAATCAGCCGGAACTTCCTTCAGATTGAAATGAACCATAACACCCCCGGGATGATTGGCGCCAGCAGTTTTCGTATTCGCTCCACGCCAACCAGGACCTCCTTCCATTCTATAGCTTGGCATAGGTTTGAACAAATGCATTTCAGCGGTAGAAATATCCTTATTGAGCTGATGTAGAGGCGTTAAATCGTCAATAATCCAGAAAGCTCTTCCTTGCGTAGCCGCAATTAAATTATCATTTTTTATAGCTAAATCTGTGATTGGAACAATGGGTAAATTCAGCTGGAATGGTTTCCAGGAGGTACCATTGTCAAAAGAAATATACATTCCCGATTCAGTTCCTGCATATAGTAAGCCTTCCTTTTTAGGGTCAGCACGTATTACCCTGGTAAAATGATTTTTATCTATGCCCGCCGTAATTAGGTCCCATGATTTGCCATAATTGGTAGTATGGTATAAATAAGGTGTGTAATCACCTGATTTATAGCGTGTACCTGCAACATATAAACCACCTTTGTGGAATGGATCTTGTTCAATGGAATTAATCATCATCCATTCAGGCATACCTGCCGGGGTTACATTTTCCCAATTTGCGCCGTTATCTTTACTAACATGAATGAGACCATCATCGGAACCTGCCCAAAAAAGACCAGGTTGTGAAGAAGATTCCAAAGCAGCAAAAATAGTACAATAATACTCGACACTCGTATTGTCCTGTGTAATTGGTCCTCCAGAACTTTTCATTTTGGACACATCATTTCTTGTTAAGTCCGGACTAATGGTAGTCCAGGAACGTCCGCCGTCTTCCGATGCGTGTAAATGTTGTGATGCAGCGTAGAGTTTTTTAGGATTATTTGGAGATGTGAATACAGGGAAATTCCATTGGAATCTGTATTTTGATCCTTCCGCACCATAGCCCATAGGATTATCTGGCCATACATTGATGGTTTGATTTTGCTTTGTTCTGTGGTTAACTCTTTCTAACAGGCCACCATAACTACTGCCATAAACGATTTCATTATCATTTGGATCAACAGCAAGATGAGCTGATTCACCTCCTGCGGTCTCTTCCCAATCCCTTTCTCCAATTTCTGATCCTTCTGTGCGATGGTAAATTCTCAAAGTAGAATTATCTTGTTGTGCACCATAAATCCTGTAAGGGAAATGATTGTCTGTAATCACGCGATAAAATTGGGCGGTAGGTTGATTATGATAAGTAGTCCAGTTTGTTCCACCATCTAAAGAAACCTGACCTCCACCATCATCGCCAATAATCATTTTATTTGAATCATCGGGGGAAATCCATAAATCGTGATGGTCGCCGTGTTGTGCATTGCTCGTATTGAAAGTTTTTCCTCCATCCCCTGATCGGTGATAGTTCACATTGAGCACATAAACAACATCTTCATTTTTAGTATCGGCATAAATTCTGGTATAATACCAGGCGCGTTGTCTTAAATTCCTTTCTTCATTGGTTCTAACCCATGAATCTCCGCCATTATCAGAGCGATAAACGCCTCCGTCATTGGCTTCAATGATAGCAAATAACTTTTCAGAATTAACTGGAGAAACGGTAATTCCCATAATACCCAGCGGTCCTTTAGGCAGGCCTTTATTAGCTGAAATTTTTGTCCAGTTGTCACCACCATCTGTACTTTTCCATAAATCTGAGCCTTCGCCTCCACTGGACAAGTCATAAGGCGTTCTTCTTACTCTCCAGGTGGCAGCATATAGGATTCTGGCATTTCCCGGATCGATTACTAAATCTACTGCACCAGCATCGGCGTTGGCAAAAAGAATTTTTTCCCAATTTTTGCCTCCGTCTTTTGAACGATAAACGCCTCTTTCTGCGCTTGATTTGAACAAATCACCTAAAACAGCTGCATATACTAGGTCTGGATTTTTAGGGTGGATTCTAATTCTTGGTATGTGTTTTGACTCAGGCAGTCCTGCCATTTGCCAGGTTTTTCCTGCATCGGCACTTTTCCACATACCATAACCGTAAGAAACATTACCACGCACTGTAACCTCGCCACCACCAACATAAATGACGTTAGGGTCACTTTCAGACACGGCAATAGATCCAACGGATCCTCCAAAATATTTATCTGAAATATTTTCCCAGGTCTGACCGGCGTCTTGTGTTTTCCAAACACCTCCTCCAGTCGAGCCAAAATAATAAAGATTTGGTTTTCCGACTACACCAGATACTGCCGCTGATCTACCTCCTCTAAAAGGACCTATAGAGCGCCAGCTTAGCGCATTAAAAGAACTTTCAGGAAAGTTAACCGAGGTTACTTCTTTTTGAGGAATAGTGGAGGAAACTGGTTTTTTTTTCTGAGCGTTTAATCCAAAACTAGTTAATACCAGTAAAAGGAGAAAACTTAACCATTTTACATGTCGCATTTTAGGTAACATAAACATTTTTTTAAGTAGAAATTGCAAAAATTTTAAAGGTACTTTTACCACAATGAAAGAACAAATTACTACAATTGCAACAAAAATCAATAAAATGACTCGCCTAAATCTATTTTTTACTTTTCTATTAACGGTACTTATAATAATGGGTTGCTCTGGGCAAAAAGAATTGGCGTCGCCTACTCCACAATATAATACGGCACTTATTCCATTACCTGTATCAAAATTGAATATTCCGGTGAATCTTAAATTGGCAGTTTTGGAATCAATCATCAACAGTCAATTGACAGGTTTATTATATGAAGACAAAGATTTTAATGATGGGGACAGGATGAAAGTTAAGGTTTATAAAAGGAATCCCATTAGATTAAGTGGTAAGGAGAATGAAATCAGATATAAAATACCACTTACCATACAAGTTATTTATGACGCTATGGTAACTCATGTCAACGCTTCGGGAGAAATAGAGCTGGTGGCAAAAACCAGTTTTAAAATTGGGAAGGACTGGACGCTGAAAACACAAACAGATCTCACTCATTATGTTTGGATTAAAAAGCCCGTTGCACAAGTGGCAGGTATGAATATACCTTTGGGTTCGTTGGCAGATGTCATTTTAAATAATTCAAAATCCTATTTGGGCAAGCAGATAGATGAAATGACAGCTACTTATTTCGATTTAAAGTCTATCGTCGCAAGTGCCTGGAGTTCTATTACAAGGGTGCTTTCAGTTTCTGAAGAATATAAAGCCTGGTTATTGGTTAATCCAAATAAAGTAACTATGTCACCAATGATTATTCAAGGAGATTCGATTCAGACAAATCTTTCTCTTACTGCAAAACCACAACTTACTATTGGAGATAAGCCTAATGCCAATATTACATCAAAAATACCCGATTTTGCCCAGGTTTTAGTTGAAAGTCCACGTACCATTCTTGTGCTGCGAACTAAATTGCCATTTTCAGAAACAAAATTACTTACTTTAAAACAAGTGGGTGGGCAAACTTTTTCTAGCGGAAAAAAATCTGTTACCGTTGAAGATGTTAATTATTTTGGCATTAATAATAAGTTGGGGGTTGAATTAACCCTGTCAGGTGCTTATAAAGGTAAGATTTTCCTGACGGGTACCCCTAAAATAGATACTCTAACGAATTTAATTAATCTTCCTGATTTAGAATTTAATTTGGAAACAAAGAATTTTTTGGTAAAAACAGCAGGTTGGATTTTAAAAAGTAATTTGAAAAAGATGATTCAGGAAAATATAAATTTTTATCTGACACTGAATCTAAATGATACTAAAAAAGAACTTGAAAAACAGTTGAATGAATATCCCTTGGCCACTGGTTTCAGGATGAAAAGTAAAATTGATCAATTATCGGTTGACAATATTCAAATTACTTCTGATGGAATGCTCATTGATATGGGTATTGGAGGAAATTTAGGTATATTCACATCTACGGTTCAAAAAAAATAATAAATGAGTATTCATTGAAAATGGTTACCAATAAATCCTGGATGTATTGAAAATGTAGTGTATGCGAATAAAAAAGGGGCTCTATCTTGTTAGACAGCCCCTTTTTCATGATGAATATACCTTTAATTAAGGGTCTTACTGAAAACCATTTTTCGTGTTTTTCCGGAATCTTCCATTAGTAAAACCAGTTTTTTACTGTTCAAAGATTCTATGTGGAGTTCTTTTTCTTCCTTTAATTGAGTGGTTAGAAGAAGGCTGTTACTACTAACTTTAAATTTCCCAGCTTCTTTGTAATTTAATGTTCCCTCGTAGGAATAATCACCTTCGTCATTAAACTGTAGAATGATATTTTCTAATGTCTTGTTTTTCAATAATTTGTCATTTTCAAATATCTCCGTCGCCTTCCATACGCCTACTATATGATAGTTAGCGATAAAATTACATGAACTGCAAGATAAAAGAATTGAAAGAAAGATAAACTTACTCGTGGTTCGCAACATGCTCATTTAGTTTTTTAAGAAAGAGCTATGAAGGTTAAACAACCTGCAATAAAACCTATAAAGGCCAGCCAACTTATATTTTTGAAGTACCAGATAAAATCAATTTTTTCCATACCCATAGCAGCTACTCCTGCGGCTGAACCAATAACGAGCATACTTCCACCAGTGCCCGCTGAATAAGCAATGAATTGCCATAAATTACTATCCATAGGAAACTTATCCATGGGATACATACCCATAGTAGCTGCCACTAATGGCACATTATCAATAATAGCTGAAAGAATGCCAATAAGTATGATAACCATATTTTGGTTAGGAATAAGTTCTTGCAATTTGTTTGCTAAACTCATCAGGAATCCAACTTTTTCACCAGTTGAAGAAAGAACCACAACGGATTCTAAAGCACCAACGGCCAGGAGAATACCTAAAAAGAAAATAATACTGCTTATCTCAATTCTGGAAAGTGCCTTATGAACTGAGTATAAATGTTTGTTTTCTTGGTTGAATTCCTCCTCAGGATGAATATATTCTGAAATGAGCCAAACAATACCCAGTGATATCATGATACCCATATAAGGAGGTAAATGAGTGACGGACTTAAAAATGGGAACAAAAAGTAAACCAACTAAACCAGCAATTAACATGGTTTTACTACTAAGAAGTTTAGAAGTATCGAGGGTATTTTCCTGGCCTGGCAAACTTTCTATTTTTCCTTTAAATATTGGGAGCAAGGAGGCAATAAATACGGGTAAAACTAAAGAAATGACTGAAGGAATAAATAAAATCTGAATCAATCCTGCAGTGGAAACTTTCTTGCCGATCCAAAGCATTGTTGTAGTTACATCACCTATGGGAGACCATGCTCCACCTGCATTGGCAGCAATGATAATCAAACTAACATAGAAAAGTCTTTCTTCTCTTTTAGGTATCAGTTTTCTCAATAAAGATACCATAACAATGGTTGTTGTTAAATTGTCTAAAACGGCAGACATGAAAAAGGCTATTATGGTGGTAATCCATAGTAGCGTTTTTTTGTCCTTCGTTTTTACCAAAGAAGTAATCGGGGAAAATCCTTTGTGCAAATCTACCAGCTCTACAATAGTCATTGCTCCCAGAAGGAAAAATAAAATTTCAGCCGTTTTACCTAAAATATGGAGCAAACTGTCTTCCAACGGAGTTACTTGATGATTTACATCGAGTACCTCCAGATGACCTACGGAAATTAATGCCCAGGTTAACGCTCCCATCAATAAAGCCGGAACCGATTTGTCTAATTTTAAAGGTTGTTCAAGAACAATAATGATATAACCAATGAAGAAACAAAGGACTACACTTGTTAACATAAATCAATTTTTTAATAGGTGTGTTAAAATGTCAGGTGTTTTTTGTAAAAATAAAGTTTTAATTTTCATTTTTTATCATATTTATAGTTATTTCAAATAATTTTGTGGTTAATAGTTTTTAAATGGCTCAAAATATCAAATGGTAAAGATTGGAAATATTAATATTGGTGAGTTCCCATTAATTTTAGCACCGATGGAGGATGTAAGTGATCCCCCATTCAGAGCTTTGTGCAAAGCTCAGGGTGCAGACTTAATGTTCACTGAGTTTATCAGCGTGGAAGGTCTTATCAGGGATGCAGATAAAAGTGTGCAAAAGTTGGATATTTATGATGAGGAAAGACCTATTGGTATTCAAATTTTTGGCGCTGAATTTGATTCCATGCGCAGAGCCGCAGAAATTGTTGAAGAGGCTAAACCTGAATTTTTAGACATTAATTATGGTTGCCCGGTCCAAAAAGTGGTATGTAAAATGGCCGGTGCAGGGATTCTTCGGGATATACCCAAGATGATAAATCTTACTGAGGCAGTGATCAAAAATACAAATTTGCCAGTGACGGTTAAAACCAGACTTGGTTGGGATCAAGATTCTATCTTTATAGAAGAAGTAGTTGAAAGGCTTCAGGATGTTGGTGTGCAGGCGGTAAGTATTCACGGCAGAACGCGCAAACAAATGTATAAAGGGGTGGCAGATTGGAGTTACATTGCGAAGGTGAAACAAAACCCAAGAATCCATATTCCTATATTTGGAAATGGCGATATCGATTCTCCGCAAAAGGCAGTAGAATATAGAGAAAAATACGGCGTTGATGGTATTATGATTGGTCGTGCAAGCATCGGTTATCCATGGATTTTCAGAGAAATTAAACAGTTTATGCTCGATGGAACCATCTGTGACCCGCCTACGTTAACAGAAAGAATCAATGCGGTTACGGAACATCTTACGAGAGCTATAGATTGGAAAGGAGATAAACTTGGCATCCTCGAAACAAGGAGACACTACGGTAACTATTTTCGAGGTTTTCCTAATATTAAGGAGTTTAGAAAATCTTTGGTAACCTTAGATGATAAAAATCATATTTTTGAGGTTCTTCATGAAATGTCTCTCTGTTATGCAGGATTAGAACCTGTGTTGTCTGAGTGATTCCAAAATTAAAATGTGTCTAAAATAATAGATTTTACAAATAAGGAAAATGATTTCCTCTTCAGATTAATTGGAAAAGTTGCCGTTGATCTGAATTCTCCCGCTTATGTGGTTGGTGGCTTTGTTAGAAATTTTTTTTTAAAAAGGCAATCTAAAGATATTGATATTGTATGTGTGGGTAATGGTATTCAGCTAGCAGAAAATGTTGCTGCCCTTTTACATCCTTCTCCAAAAGTAGTTACCTACAGTCGGTATGGAACAGCAATGTTTCGTTTTAATGATATTGAATTCGAATTTGTAGGGGCTCGTAAGGAATCTTATACAGCCGATTCCCGAAAGCCTGCCGTGGAGGAGGGGACCTTGGAAGATGATCAGAAAAGGAGAGATTTTACTATGAATGCTCTCGCTTTTTCCTTGAATCCAGATGAATTTGGCTTGTTTCTTGATTCTTTTGAAGGTTTGGAAGATTTAAATAATAAGATTATTAAAACACCTCTAGATCCAGGAATAACTTTTTCCGATGATCCTCTTAGAATGATGCGCGCTATAAGATTCGCCGCTCAACTTGGGTTTGTTTTAGACGGCGATACTAAACAGGCATTAAAAAAATACAAAGACAGAATAGGAATTATTTCACAGGAAAGAATAGCTGCTGAATTAAATAAAATCATTCTTTCACCTAAACCTTCTGTTGGCTTTCTTCTTCTTTTTGAAACAGGTTTATTATCCATTATTTTTCCCGAAATGGTGCTTTTACATGGGGTAGAAATTAAAAATGGGAAAGGGCACAAGGATAATTTCTTTCATACCTTGCAGGTTTTAGATAATTTAAGTCAGGTTACAGATAATTTATGGTTGCGATGGGCCGCTATTTTACATGATATTGCTAAGCCCCAAACAAAACGGTGGCAAGCAGATATAGGTTGGTCTTTTCACGGACATGAAGTGTTGGGCGCTTCCATGGTTTACACTATTTTCAAAAGACTGAAATTACCTATGGATTTTAAAATGAAGTATGTTCAGCAACTGGTCAGACTTCATTTAAGACCCATTTCTCTGACTAAAGAAAATATTACTGATTCAGCTATTAGAAGGCTTATTGTTGATGCTGGAGATGATCTGGATGACCTTATGCTCTTATGTAAAGCTGATATTACTTCTAAAAATCAATCTAAGGTTCAAAAATATCTTGAAAATTACGATTTGGTTATGGAAAAGATTCAGGCCGTTGAATCCAATGATAATCTTCGGAACTGGCAACCTCCCATAACAGGCGAGCTAATTATGGCTACCTTTTCGATTGGACCCTCCAAAGAAGTGGGTTTAATCAAAACGGCTGTAAGGGAAGCAATTCTTGATGGAATTATTCCAAACGACTACGACGCTGCCTTCACCTATATGAAGGAAAGAGGGAAGGCATTAGGATTGTAAAACAGAAAAATGTTTATTTTACAAGAGATAGAAACGGGTCTTTTTCCAATCCACAATCTTTGTAGCTTTTACCTGACATCACGTTACTCATCTTAATATTTAGGGGACCTAGTTTTCTATCAATGGCTATTTTTGCACCTTCGGGAAGGGTAATCCAATTTTCCCAGGTACTTTTTATGCCACCAATGGGAATAATTTTAACCCACATTTTGAAAGAGGTAGGTAAATTGGTTTTCTGGTCAAATTCCCATAAATAAGTATCTCCTGGTGTTACGCCACCATCTTGATAAATCACTTTTAAAGCCTTCTCACCAGATGGCATGATAACCATTTCTCTTTTAACTCCTTTATCGAAAGCTTTAGTTGGGGCTATAAACCAAAAACTATCATTACAAAAGCTTTCCCAGGCTGTTTTTATAAACTTTGCTGCAGTATTTCCACTAACTACCTGATTTTCCTGCCAGGCCTTTCCTTCCTTATTTTTCAAGTTCATTATGACGCGTTTGCCGCCCCATTCAACCAACAAGAATTGTCTGTATTTATCCCAAACATATACTTTTTCTCCAGGAAATGTCCAGCTAACCCATCTAACATTATTCCAGGCAGGCTTATTAATGGCCTCCTCCATTTTTGTAGCCAGTAAATCTGCCTCAATCCCAGAGGTCCCCGCGGGAACATCTTCGTGTAAATAATATATGGCAGACCCCATTAAGATGAATAAACCAATGAGTAAAACCAATATGAATCGTAAAAACTTCTTTGCCATAGGTTAAAGATTCCACCAATAATTAAATTTCAAAACAAATTGCCTTTGCTTTAGTTGAAAAGCATTGGCGTAGTAATTGTCCGTATATACAAAGTATAAATCTGAAGCGGGACTATACCGCCATTGAAGCCTAAAATTACTGTTAATATTATCAATTTGCTTGTTATATTGAAAAAAATAGGTGATAAACAATTTATTTGTCAGCGTTAAATCAAATCTCGGACCGGCAAGCCATAAATTGAATTGATTATTCCTGAGTTTTTCAGGAAGCCTTTCGTCCTCAAAAAAGGATAAATTATTGTAAGACGCTCGCAATGAAATGGAAAAGTAAGGTTGTATCCTGTACCCAAATTCACCTTCCAATCTAACTCTTTTCCCATTTGCATAATAACCGCCTTGTCGGGTAGATACACGGTAAGTTACTAAACTTTGTGGTTTGGAGGTAAAATCAAATCCACGAGAGTACCATTGATGAATGGTACCTTCTTTTAAGAAATGACCTGCATAATTGGTTGGGTCAAAACGAGCTAATAACTTTACCTTATTGGTTGCCGTCCAGATAAAAAGATCGGCTCTGCTAAGAAAATTTATTTTATAAATGGCAACGTGTTCATTTTCAATCTGTTTGAAATTTTCATTGAAATAACTGCTAAATTCAAGGGCAGGACCATGAGATAATACTTTTCCAGATTTCGGAAAAAACAGGTAGCCAACACCTGGATTCAGTCTTTTATACCCCGTTCTTGGAACAAATCCTGTTTCGGCATTTACCTGATTACCCACATCTTCCCATTTCATACCATAAGTAATATTCTTATTTGTATATTGGATGTCGGCGGCGAGGAGTTGATCCTTATTTGTCTTGTTAGCCGAAAGGGTGTTTAAGTAAAATACTTTTCCCCTCCAAAAGTTATTAGCACTGGCAAGATTATATTCAACACCAATGTTTCGGTTTGCCTGGTTTGTTTCATCTCCGAAACGCTCTCTGTTTACTAAAATTACCCCAATATTTGAGCGTTGAAATACCTTTCTTTGCAATGCAAATACGGCAAAATTAGTTCCTGTAGTTTCAGTTTCATTTGCCTGCATTTGCATATTTAAGACACCTAATCTCCAGTTTTTATTTAGTTTACCGCTAAGACGTGCACCACCAACAATTTTATTTTGTAAGCCTATGCGGCGAGAAAAAAATGGACGAAGGTTATTATATCCAAAATTATTGAATAAATCTCCATTTTCAATAAAAAACTGCCGTCGTTCGGGGAAGAACAGTTCGAACCTATCTAGATTGGTCTGTTGAACATCAACTTCTACCTGAGAAAAGTCAGGATTCAGGGTTAAATCAAGATTCATTGAACTGGTTATAGCAACCTTGGCATCTAAACCGAGAGCCACATTACTTTTTTCTTTTTGATTCACCTTATTATTAGAGTATGAACCAAGGGAAAAAGGAATTAATGAAATATTCGTTCCAGGCGAGGGTGGGGGTTCTGTCCATTGCAAATACCCAGTGTAAGCAAGGGAAGCGGTAGGAAATTGTCTGGGAACAGGCGCCCAGGCCGATTTTTCAGTAGTTTTCATATCTAACCTGCTGAAATTTACCCCCCATTTATCTGCATTTGGTTTGTATCGTAATGTGGTGAATGGAATCGCCATCTCCAGTGTCCATTTATCTGGCTCGCTTTGAACGGCGGAGGTCCATTTATTATCCCAGCTTAAATCAGCCTTTCCGCCATCGTATAAAAGTCCATCCCATTGAGCACCCATCGCATTGGATCCAAAGGTAAATCCATTGGTTTGGTCATTAAAAGGGTCGATAAACAATAGAAAGTTATCATTTTTACCGAAACTAAAATCTCGTCTCAAAGACTCAACCATGTATGGCCCCTCTGATTTTTCATAATTTATGGCTAGTAAATACAGATTTTTATCATCGAAACACATTTTTACTTCGGTATATACCTTAGCAAAGCCAGTATCCATGGGTAGTACTGCATAAAATCGGGAAGTAGGCTGTATTTCCTTCCATCCTTTATCGTCAGGAAATCCATCGACTTTAACAGGCCCAGAAATTTTCTTTAGAGAATAAACCATGGATTCATTTGCCTTCTGAGCAATAATATTGACATAAGAAAGGCAAAAAACTGCCAGGAAAAAGGAAGTTTTTATTTGTTTAATATTCATTATAATTCCCTAATCCAGATATTTCTAAAACTAACCAAATCCCCGTGATCCTGTAACCTTAAAGAACCTTTTTCATGGGCTTTAAATTTAGGTAGTCCAATGTATTCTGTTGCGCCCTTGATTTCTGTATTATGCTGAACTAAAACACCATTATGTAGCACCGTAATAGTAGGTGGTGAGGTAAGAATACCGTCGGCATTAAAGCGTGGAGCCTTATAAATAATCTCATATACCTGCCATTCGCCTGGTTTATTATTGGCATTTACCAAAGGCATTGTTTGTTTATAAATGGAAGCCGCTTGTCCATTAGAGTAGGTCCTATTGTCGTAGCTATCCAAAACTTGTAGTTCATAAATCTCCTGGAGAAAAATACCACTATTTCCTCTACCCTGACCTTCCCCTTTAACCACCACAGGAGCCCGCCATTCTATATGTATTTGACAGTCGCCAAATTGTTTTTTAGTTTTGATGTCACCTGTTTTAGGAACTACCGTTAAAAAGCTTTCTGATATTTGCCATGGGCAGGCATTGCCTTTTAAATCGGTCCATGCGTCCATATTTTTACCGTCAAATAAAACTATAGCGTCAGACGGAGGCATATTATTAACAACAGGGGTGATTTTTCTTGGCTCCGGTTCCCAAACTTCGGTAGCTTTTGGGTCGGTAATTTGTGAAAAAAGCGTAGCTTGAGCAAAAGTACCCAGAGAGATCGTTAAGAACATTTTAAGAGAGAGGAGATGTAATTTCATTATTGAAAGTTTTAGGTGCTGGAATTTATAATCTAATGTAAATCTTTTTCATCATTTTTCATTAAATAATCATTTTTATGAATGAATTTCTTCTTTATGGACTTATTGGTGGCGCTATTCCCGATTTGTTAAGAATAATAAATCATCGGTATCAATTGAGTTTACCTGGTTATCTCAAATCTATCAATTTTTATGTAGGATTTATTTTTCTACTCATTCTTGGCATGGTAACCGTACAGTTATTACAGGCAGGTAGTATTACCGAAGCGCTCTCTTACGGTTATTCTGCACCTCAAGTAATTTCTGGACTTTTGGGAAATATGTCAAAAACACAGAAAGCAGGAAAGGAGAAAAGGAGTATGCCGGAAAGTCCCCGGATGCCTGAAAAATTCAGTACCCTTGATTTTTGGAAATGGTAATTCATTTCATAGGAGAGGGAGGCGACAATCTAAATAACAATAGAATATATGTTTATGAAGAAAGTATTCCCCAAATTTTGGTAAAATTGCGCTTTAATTATTGAATGTCAGTTTTATGAAAATTATCATTGCAGGGGCTGGAGATGTCGGTTTTCATTTGGCTCAGCTATTGTCTATTGAAAATCAGGATATTATCTTGATAGATTCAAATCAAGATGTTTTGGATTATGCCTCAGGACATCTTGATCTGTTAACATTAAAAGGTGATGCCACTTCTTTTGATGTCCTAAATAGGGCTAATGTTAAAAATGCCGATTTATTTCTTGCGGTTACAACCTTGGAAAATTCAAATTTGATTTCCTGTATTTTAGCCAAAAAATTAGGAGCTAAACAAACCATTGCCAGGGTAAATAATCCTGAATATTTGGTTAATGCCAATAATGAGGTTTTTGAAAAACTAGGAATCGATTTGCTAATTTCTCCAAGACAACTAGCCGTTGAGGAAATATACAGATTGGTAAAACAATGTTCTTTTACTGACGTTTTCGAATTTGAGGAGGGTAAAATAAGTGTAACTGGGGTGACATTAGATGAAAATTCTCCTTTAATTGGATTAAGTTTGATTGATTTCCCTCATTTTGCCAGAGATTTGGATATTAGGGTCTTGGCTATTTTAAGAAGTTTTGAAACAATCATTCCAAATGGAGATACTGTTTTTCAAAAAAATGATCATGTTTATTTTATATCGAAAAAGGAGAAAATCAAAATTTTACAGCAATTAATTGGTAAGAAGGATAAAGCCATAAAAAATATTTCTATTCTTGGAGGTAATGCACAAGGATTTCTTGCAGCAAGTATGCTGGAAAAGGAATATAGGGTTACTATCTTTGAAAAAGATAAAAATAGGTGTAAAGAGTTAAATGAATTGTTGAATAATACTTTGGTTATAAAAGCAGAATACTCTGATTTCGAAACACTTAAGGAGGATGGATTAGGTAAAAGCGATGTATTTTTAGCGCTTACCGATAATTCAGAAACCAATATTATTGCTTGTTTAACTGCCAAAAATTTTGGTGTTTACAAAACAATAGCTCAGGTAGAAAGTAAAATTTACACGCACATGTCGCAGGATATTGGGGTGGATACTTTAATAAATAAAAAGCTCATCGCTGCGAATAATATCTTTAGATTCGTCAGAAAAGGCTCTGTTAAGGCTATAACAAGTTTGCACGGGGTCGATGCTGAAATTATAGAATTTTCGTTAGAAAAGGACATTAAGCTTTTAAATAAACCATTAAAATCAATTAACTTCCCTAAAAATGCTTTTATTGCGGGGGTAATCCGAGACGAAGATAGTTTTCTTCCGAATGGAGATTTTGTATTGATTAAAGGTGATAAAGTTATTGTTTTTACTTTATCAGAGGCAATTCCGGAACTAGAACTATTATTCTTGTGAAATGATAAATTGGCGGGCAGTATTCAGGGTCTTAGGTGCACTTCAGATGATACTCAGCATGTTTTTTTTTAGCAGCTTAGTTGTATCGTTTATCTACGGAAACCATCCCTTTCCATTGGCTGGTGGAGGAGTTATTACATTGATAACTGGTATTCTTTTTTTCTTATGGGGTGGTAAAATACCAAATGGCAGCATTCACAAAAGGGAAGGATACCTAATTGTCACCCTTAGTTGGATTATAATGACCGCTTTTGGAATGCTTCCTTTTATTTTAAGTAATGAAATACCTCATGTAGCTGATGCTTTTTTTGAATCTGTTTCAGGTTTTACGACCACTGGCGCTTCTGTTCTATCTGAAATTGAAGCACTTCCAGAGGATATCCTGTTTTGGAGAAGTTTCATTCAATGGATAGGTGGCATGGGCGTAATCGTTTTGACTGTGGCCATTATGCCTCTCCTCGGCATTGGTGGCATTGAACTTTTTGTCGCTGAAGCACCGGGCCCAACCTCCGATAAACTACATCCTCGTATTAGAGAAACTGCTAAAAGATTATGGTTTTTATATGTTGGCCTTACCTTAATTTTAATTGTATTATTATATGTTGGAGGTATGACTTTATTCGATGCTATCAATCATTCTTTTACTACGCTGGCAACAGGAGGGTTTTCAACTAAAAATGCGAGTATCGCCGCTTTTCCGTCTGCTTATATTCAATATGTCTTAACTATTTTTATGTTCCTTGCTGGGGCCAATTATACATTCTTATACATGGCATTTAAGGGAAAATGGAGGAATGTATGGAAAATGGATGAGTTTAGAGCCTATTTATATCTCGTTATCATTGCCATTCTTATTATTATGTTTCAAATTAAAGATATTACAGATAATGATTGGGAGAGAAGTTTTAGAGAAGCGGCTTTTCAAGTTGTGTCGATCATAACTACTACAGGTTTTGCCTCAGCTGATTTTATGCAGTGGGGAACTTTTGCTGTTATCATTTTCTTTTTATTACTCTTTGTTGGCGGCTGTGCCGGTTCCACCAGTGGTGGGGTGAAGGTGATTCGAAGTATAGTGTTTTTTAAAAATACATTCCTGGAGTTTAAAAGAATTCTTCATCCTAATGCAGTTATTTCTCTGAAAATAAATAATGAAATAGTTAGAGGTAGGACTATTACACATATTATGATATTCCTTTTATTATACATTGCCACTTTTTGTGTCGGTTCTGTTATTATGACCTATCTGGGTTATGATTTATTGACGAGTATTGGCGCTGTAGCAACCTGTTTGGGTAATGTTGGTCCGGGAATAGAAAAGGTTGGACCTGTATTTAATTTCGGTTGGCTATCTGGAGAAGCTAAATTTTTATTAAGTATTCTTATGTTATTAGGAAGGTTAGAGCTATTTACTATGTTAGTCATTTTGACGCCTCATTTTTGGAGATCAAACTAACGACTTTATTAATTACCCTTATTTTCAACCCCATTATTCTGTGGGTTATAAAAAATACTTCCTTTTATTTCGCTAGGCAAATATTCCTGCTCCACATGGTTTCCAGGGTAATCGTGACTGTATTTGTATCCAGCGCCATAATTTAATTGTTTCATTAAAGCGGTTGGCGCATTTCTTAAATGAAGAGGAACCGCCAAATTTCCTGTTTCTTTAACTTTGTCTAAAGCCGATTGAATGGCTAAATAAGCAGCATTGCTTTTAGCTGATTTTGCTAAATAGATGACTGCTTCCGATAAAATGATTCTTGCCTCCGGCATTCCTACCGTGATGGATGCTTGAAATGCAGTCTGGGCCATTAATAAAGCGTTTGGATTGGCTAGTCCAATGTCTTCAGCGGCAGAAATAATCATCCGTCGGCCAATAAATTTAAGGTCTTCTCCTGCAGCAAGCATTCTTGCCAGCCAATAAACAGCGGCCTGGGCGTCGCCTCCCCTTATACTTTTAATAAAGGCGGAAGCGATATCATAATGAACCTCTCCATCTTTATCGTAATTCAATACTATATTAGATGCAATTTTTTCTATTAACGCGTTGGTAATCTGTATTTTATTTTCTTCGTTTGGTAAACAAGCGAGCTCTAATAAGTTTAATAGTTTTCTTGCATCTCCCCCTGAAAAATGCAGTAATGCCTCTTTTTCCTGCAAATCAATATTCAAAGTGCTTAAAAATTCATCTTTCTCCAAAGCATGATCTAAAATAGCGGATAACTCTTCTTTTAATAAGGGTTGTAAGGTGTACACCTGACATCTCGATAGTAAAGCGGGAATAACCTCGAAGGAAGGATTTTCTGTAGTGGCACCTATTAGAGTAATGATACCCTTTTCAACGGCATTAAGCAGGGAATCTTGTTGAGATTTAGAAAACCTGTGAATTTCGTCAATAAATAAAATGGGATTATGTCTATTGAAAAATTTTTGTTGCTCCGCCTTTTGTATGGCTTCCCTTACCTCCTTTACCCCGGAATGGACGGCATTTAACGATTGAAAAGGAATATTCAATTGATTCGCTAATAAATTGGCCAGCGTTGTTTTTCCAACGCCTGGAGGACCCCATAAAATAATAGACGGAATTCTTCCCGCATCCAGCCATCGACGAATAGGCATTCCTTCCCCCAGTAAGGTTAACTGTCCAATAAAAGAGTCGATATGCTGTGGACGCATCCGTTCCGCTAATGGTCTCATGGGGATAAATTCAGTCGTTTGTCATTTCATCTATGTCAAAATCTACCTCTATCAATCCTGGTATAGGTTTTTCTAGTACCTGTCTATTCTTTTCAGGGACTAAAACAGCTGCTTTTAGTCTGGAAAGTTTAAAAAGTGGGGTAGAATCACTGCTGGTGGTAAATTGTAAACTCATTCCCTTACTCCTAATAATTTCACCAAAAAAATCGATGTCTACAAGCCCTGTATTTCCACCATTTTCATATTTAATTTCGACTTCGCTATTTTTCTTTTTGCTTAAAAGAATGGAAGTTTTTTCAGATTGCAAGGTTTCTGTTATCATCAAATAAGAAGCATCCCATTTATTTACAAGGCTCAGATTGTGTAGTTTTTCTGCTATTTCTGCTTTATTTTCTAATGTGAAGTAGGTTATGTCCTGAATTTTAAATACAATGCTATTATCTTTTTTAAAAATAATGAGCAGGCCTGCTTCGTCTGTACTTATTTTCTGAAATAAAGGATTAATCTCTCCTTTTGCCTTTAGGGTATAACTTCCTTTTTCCTCACTTTTATACGTTAATTGATTGGATGTCTTTAATTTATCTACCGAATATACAATATTCAAATCGTCAATGTGCCCATACGCAGAAAATATGCCCTGATGTATTTTCCCATAAGTACCTACCTTCATCGGCCTGTGAGGTTCCCAGGTAGCGCGGTAACCCAAATTTTTTTGCACCTGCTGAAGGTAGTTTTGCATGATTGTTGACATGAATATTGAATATTTGTAAAGAATAAACAAAAAAGATTATCTAAAGTAGGATGCCCCATTTAAATCTAAAATAGCTCCTGAGGTAAAAATAGCCTGATCGGAAGCCAGGTATAAAACAGCGGCAGCCACCTCTTCTGGTTTGGCAATTCTATTGAATGGACTTTGGGCGGCAATTTCATTCTCCTTGGGACCTTTAACTATATTTTCAACTCTTTCTGTATCGGTAAATCCAGGAGCCACGGCATTTACAGCAATACCAAATGGCCCCAATGCCAGAGCCAAAGATTGAGTTAGGCTATTCAGGCCGGCTTTGCTGGCACCATACGCTGGCATAGATGGCTCACCTCGATAAGCTCCTCTTGATGAAACATTTACAATATGCCCACCCCCTTTTTTTTTCATTTCAGGGGCAACACAAAAAGCTAAATTGGCTGGCGCCAACAGGTTTGTAGCCAGGGTTTTGTTCCAGGCTAATTGCCAGTTATCGTAACTATCAAGGTCAATGGAATGAGGTTCTATGACTGCGGCATTATTTATTAAAATATCAATGCCGCCCAAGGAATGAATGACCTCGTCGATGAATTTCTTTACAGCGATGGGATCTGAAAGATCGGCATTAAACAGTTGATGTCCAGCACCTGACAAAGAAGCTAAAGTTTCTTCCGCTGCTTTTTTATTCTTATGATAATGGAGAGCTAAGGTAGCTCCGTTTTCAGCAAATATTTTTGCACAAGCGCGACCAATACCTTGCGAGGCACCGGTAACGATAACCATTTTACCTTTAAAAGTTGACATTTAATCCTTTTTTTAGGTAAGGTAAACATTTTATAAGGTATCTAATATTTTTTTCTTTTGTAGATTGAATTCTTCCTCATTTATTATCCCCTTTTCTTTTAGATCTCCAAGTTTAAGCAAACTACCATATAAATCGAGTTTTTCTTCTTCCGGCTCATTTTCAGCCTTTTCATTTGGCATATCATCGAAAGGTCTTTTATAATTATTTTTGACAAATGAGTTAAAATTTTCATCTTGTCTAATAAAAGTTAATGCTTTGTGATCATGAATTTTCTCTAGGTTGTCCAGACCATTTGCTACGGCCTTTTCCAAATGTAAATAGGTCATTTCGGCATCATTTAGCATGCTGTAACAACAGGCTAAGTTGAAATGTACCTGAGGAGATTCACCAAATTTTTCAATAGATTCAAGAAAGGAATGTGCAGCCCCCGCAAAATCTAATTCTCTATACTTGTTTATTCCCAACGATTTATAATAATCAAATAGAGATTCTTTTGGGTCCTGCTTTATTTGTTCAAATTCGAGATACTTCGCATTATACTTTTCGTCAAATTCTTGCCTCGGCATAACAAATAAAAGAACGGCGTCCATAAATCCTAAAATAGCTGGCAAGGCTATTGAGATTTCAGCTATGGTTCCATGTCCATTTGTTACCAATAAGAAGCAAATAAAAAAAAGAATGGTATGTAGAACACCTTGAAATTTTCTTCCTAAATAATATCTGTGCAGGCCAAAAACGCCAAACATAAGAGCGAGTAGTGCGGCAGTAATTTTATTTTTCATACATCAAAGATGAATAATTTGTTGCATTTTTTGGTTGCAATGGCTTAAAAATTGGACAAATCTCTTTGTTTGTCTGACAAATAGCTTTTTCTTAAGACATTTAGCGCATAAGGTCCTTGACAAAAGATCAGATCTAAAATACTGGCATTAGGCAAAAAACCTAAGGTGTTTTCAAAAACCTGGGGATATTCTATGTTATTCCAGGCTTCGTCCGATAGATTAAAACGCGGTTTTGGGGAGAAAAATTGAGATAAATCCAAATTAGGTTCTGAAACGTCACCGTCAGATAAAAAGCGAATTTCAGGCAGTTCTATGGGTAACATAGATAAAATCATTTTCGTTAAATTGAGGTTCCAATCCCATAGATTTATAGCAGGACGATCATAAATGGTACGCAGCTTTTCTGCATAATGATGAAAAAATGGGGCACTTCCGTAACAGGTTCCTATGGACTGCCAATGTTTTTTTTGCCAATTTTCCTTCTGGTCAATCTTAACTTCAGTATATTTTTGGCCTGCATGTTTTCCCCCGACCAAAGGAATGCTCAATCTTAATAATCCCTGACTGCTGACAATATGACAACGGTTTCTAAATGAACCTTTTGGGTAAATTTCTATATCATTAAATATAATATTTTTCTGATGAACCAATTTTGACCAGTATTGAATGTTTCCCAGATAAAAAACGGGAAGAATGAGTGCGTGGTTATCATCCATAATTATATTTTCATGTAAAAATACGGAATCTACTATTATTCATTTAGCATCTTATCTTTGTCACTCAAAAATTAAAATTATGCTCTTAAAGTTTTTGTCCTATCCCATCGTTAAACTGATACCTTTTTTACTTTTCTTTTTGGGAATGGTTTTTTTTCTTCCCAATACCACTCATTTCTTTTCCGGGGCAGAATCCAACCTATTAGATAGCGGATTTTATCAATTTGATCCAAATATCATCATACGTTATAGAATTATTAATCTCCTTATTCTTTTTGGAGTATTAGGCGCCCTGTTTTTTGTTTGCAGAGCATTATTTGGCGTTCAGATTGCTTTGATTAGCAGCATCATTTTATTAACTTCCAGTTGGGTGTTTTTAGTGGGTTATTGGTTGAGTTTTGACCATTTATTAGGATTATATCATACTGCCTTGATTTTAACCCTACTTTTTTATACTAAAAAACAAAGTAATATTTTATTGGGATTAGTCTTCATATTAACTTTAGGTTCCTTGCTCATTGACGCTTTAGGTACCACCCTTTTTATTAGTGTTCTTTATTTTGGAGCCATAAGACAGCAAAAATTGTCAAAAATTGAAAATTATTTTTGGCTGGGTTTATTCCTTTTATCAGTCGGAGTAATCATTTTCCGATTTACGTCACCAAGCACCTGGAAAACGTATTTGGGTATTCAATCCAGTGATTATGTGCTATTTTACGGATTGGTTTTAATGGCATTATGGCCTTTTGTTGGATTTATATTTGCAGCAATGAAAGATGCTATAAAAAAGTGGAAAAAAGGAGATGTCTGGTCAATCTGGATGCTTACCGCATTATTCGCCGGCATTATTTCACAATCACCTGCCTTTATTTTACCCGCCGCATTGCTTATAGGAAAACATGTGGCTGATTTTGATCTTGAAAATTATCCGTATAAACATATCATAAAATATTGGTCCACCTTTTTATGGGTTATCTGGTTCTTTTTATCCATTTTCTTAATGACAGGCGGTCATTTATTTCAAAGCGACGGAGGATTCAGAATGGGCTTTCAACTTGGTTTTGGCATTTGGTTATTCGGACTTATTTCTATTGTTGGTATGTACGGGAAGCATTTTTTTATCATGCGACTGGGATTAATAGGGGGAAATATCTGGGTAACGTTTTCTGTATTTCTCATTTTAATTCCCTATTTCGGGAATGAGTTTTTGCTCAATAATGTATGGAAATTTGCCAATAGGCAAAAAATAAAAATTGAAATAATCGATAAAACAACTAAGATGGAAGGGCTTACATATACCTTACAGTCTATTCAACGGCTAAATTACAATAGTAATGCTGTCATAATTCCAAGAAAGGGAAGTCAATTACCAACTGATTCCATAGATGGATTTTCCAGATATTTCAAGAAAGAAACCATATATTTTATTTCCATCGATTCCTTAAGCAGCGATGAAATAAATCAATAGAACTAAAAATAGGGTAATAATTAGAATAGTAAGAAAAATACTGACATTATTTTTCTTTGGTTCCGTATGGTGAATAGCCTTTTGGCTATTAGGATGAACGGATTTTTTCGTTTTCATGATTTAATTATTTTGCTTCCTTTAAGTTAGCCTTTTTTCTTCATTTATTCATTTTTTTATTCATTTCTTTTGAGTCTGGCCATGAAAAACCCGTCATATCCAAAATCATTGGGTAGTAGAGTCTTTTGATTTTCCAAAGTAAACATCTGGCCTTCTTTTGATTCAAGGAATGTTTTTATTTGGTTTTCATTTTCGCTGGGAAGAATGCTACAAGTTGCATAAATGAGTTTTCCTCCGGGCTTCACCATAGAGGAATAATCACGGAGTAGATTCTGCTGGGTGATTTTAACTTCTTCTAAAAAAGTGGGAGAAAGCTTCCATTTTGCATCAGGATTTCTTCTTAGCACCCCTAAACCGGTACAAGGAACGTCCAATAGCAAACGGTCTGCTTTTTCTTTTAAGCGTTTAATCGTTTTACTTGATTCAATGATTTTAGCTTCAATAATGTGCACGCCATTTCTTCTGGCTCTTCTTTGGAGTTCAATTAATTTTTTTTCATAAATATCCAAAGATAAAATATGGCCTTTATTTTTCATTAGGGCGGCTAAATGAAGAGATTTTCCTCCGGCACCGGCGCAAGCGTCAATAACCTTCATGCCGGGTTCGACTTCCATAAATGATGCAATTTGTTGGCTACCGAAGTCTTGCACTTCAATATGACCATTTTTAAAAGCATTGGTCAGGAAAATATTTTTTCTATTTGGAACACTTAACCCCTCATTATCCAGAATAACCGTATTTACCCCGTCTTTTTCCAAATCTATTTTAACTAACCTAACATTTGATTTTAAGGTATTTACCCGAAGAATGAGGGAAGCGGGTTCATTGAGTGCGTGTAAAATAGCCGGCCAGGAAGATCCCAGTTCCTTTTCCCCCGTTTCATTTATCCAATCTGGAATACTCTCTATGATAGCCAGATTATTTTCAACTTCTTTGTAAGACTTCCAGATTTTGTCTTTGGAAATGAATTCAAATTCCCTCCAGGGCGGTAAAGACAGTCCCTTCAAAGTCCAGTGAATGGCCATAAGAACGAACCAATCCTTCTCCTGATAGGGTTCATTTTCGGCAATATGGGTTAATAATCTGTACCACCTGACCAATTCATAGACTTGTTCTGCGATAAAGGCTCTATCTTTTGAGCCTCTATTTTTATCGGCTTTTAAAATTTTTTCCACCGCTTTATCCGCTTTCATTCCCTGGTGAAAAATTTCCTGACACGCCTCGGCAACGGCTTGAGCCTGAGCTGGATAAGGACGAAAATTAGTTTTATCTTGCTTGTTAATCAGCATTTTATGATTTAAATTAAGAATACGTCTGGTAATAATCTACAATAATAGGGTCAGTCTTTAAATCGGAAGGTTTTAAGGGATGCCTTAAAACTATGCCATCTAAAGTTCTGCACCGACTCAATGCAACGTAAGTCTGTCCATGTTCAAAAGCCCCTCCAGCTAAATCGATAATAATTTTATCGAATGTTTTACCTTGTGCTTTGTGGATGGTTACACCCCATGCCAGTCTAACGGGTATTTGAGTAAAGGTGCCTACGGTTTCAGTACTTATTTTATTTGGGTTTTTAGGGTCAAGCTTATATTGTAAAATCTCCCAACTTAGAGGACTTAAGGTAACCATTGATTTATTTCCATCTTTGTCAAGTACGAGTTCAATTTCATTGTCCTTTAAAGAATGAATGGTTCCAATGCTACCATTTACGTATTTACCCTCAGGGTCATTTCGGAGAATCATAACCTGAGCGCCAACTTTTAATTGTAAAATAGGATCTGTAGGGAATTGTGACGGCTGAAAATTTCCTGTGACTTTGGCCAGATAGGGTTTTGCGACACTTTGTAACAGGTCCAGCTGGGTTTGATTAATTTTATCAGCGGTGTAATTTCTGGCGCATAAAGTAATATAATTATCATTAGATGAAAAGGATGGTTCGCATCGCTCATTTAATAATATAAGATCATCTTCTTCGGCTCTATTAAGACGGACAGCTTCCAGTAATCTAATGAAAAGTTTATTTTCCTGCCTGTATATTTTATGTAATTCAAACATTTCAAACAGGTCGGGAGAGGTTGAGAAAAGGTTAGCAGAAAAAAAATAAGGGGAGGCATAATTTCTGAATTTTAGCCATTCCTGCGTCTCTTGAGTGACCACAGGGGGAAGTTGAAATAAATCGCCAAAAACCACCATTTGAACTCCTCCGAAGGGTTTGTTACTATTTCTTACAACGCGTAAAACATAATCAATGGCATCAATTAAATCGGCTCTTACCATAGATATTTCATCAATGATAATAACCTCCAATTCTTTCATTAATTTCTTGTTCTTGCCCATTTTAATTTGACTTGGGTCGAAAAGGCGAGGGGGGAAGTTGAAAAATGAATGAATGGTTTGGCCCTTAACATTTAAAGCCGCTACGCCAGTTGGAGCTAAAACAACCTGTTTCTTTTCTGTCGTTTTTCTAAATAGCTGAAGTAAAGTAGATTTACCTGTCCCAGCTCTACCTGTTACAAAAAGATTTTTCCGATCTTTTTCCAGTAAATTTAATACGTTATTGAAATCCTGACTTAGCTCAAGTGGGGACATAATGGTCTTTTCTGGGTGTTAAGGTAGCTTTTTTATTCGTAAAAGTCAGATTTGTCAATCATTGACAACTGATAAATGAAGTTTCCGAGGGTTTTTGTCACCTCATCAAGATATACCGCCCCTTTTTCCGCAGTAGATTTCTTTGGGTCACCAATGCCTGTATCGGCGGTTACCTGGCTCCATTTTCTTTCTGACCATGCCCATCCTTGTTTAAAGGCTTCAATTTTAGGTTTTTTAGCAGCACCGTCGCCCGCTAATTCTAGCGGTAATACCAGGTGAGGAAATAAATGGAGAATGATACTTGTCTCCATCTCGTCGGCATGATCTCCTCCGTTTTCAAAATATTTTGATTTATCCAGCGCTTGAAACCAATTGCAGGTAACGAGCAACATATTGGGATATTGAAGTCCAAGCTCTCTTAACAGCGTCTTAAAATCGTTACCACCATGACTATTTAAAATGAGTAGTTTATGAATTTCCTGACGATCTAAAACAGTGATAATATCTCTCAAAATGGCCAGTTGAGTGGATGGATTAAGATTTATATCTAGTAAAATGTCTGGTTGTCCAGTATTTACGCCAAAAGGAATGGTTGGCAAAACGATAGGATGAGCACCTTGGTTCCAGGCTATTTCTGCTGATTTTTCAGCTATATAGGTCGCCTCATAATTGTCCGTACCATAAGGTAAGTGATAATTATGTGCCTCTGTCGCTCCCCAGGGTAAAATGGCCAGTTGAAAAGGTTGTGCTTTTATCTCTTTCCAATTGGTTTCCGCAAGGATATATGGTCTTCTGTTCATGTTTCTTTATTTAATTGCAATATACTATTTTAAGGGTATTTTCGTTAAAATCAAAAATCAAAACGCTATGAAAATTATTTTGCTTTTGTCTGTTATTATTTTGGGAACATTCGGTTGTTTGCCGCAACCTGAACCCGAAAAGCTTCAGCAAATTGTAACTGAAATAGAAACTAAAAATACGAATATGACAGATCTGGACTGGGCTAAATATGAAGCTGATATCGTCACTCTGTCAGCAGAATATGAAAAAAATAAAGAAACTCTTTCTCCAGAGCAAAGACAAGAATGGAATAAATTGATGGGAAAGTATAAAGCTCAGCAAATCAAAAGGGGGGTGGATAAACTAAAACTGGAGATGAAGGACCTGGGGGAGCAAGCGGAAAGTTTTATTGAAGAACTTACAAAATAAATCCTTAACCTAAAAAGAAGCAAAGGGACAAATTATGATGCATTTTTGGTAAAAAAATGGCAATACTCATCATAATTTGTCCAAAATTCTTAGTTTTTCATTAAAACTGATTGGTATTATTTTTTAATCGCTTTTAAATATCTGTCCTGAATATTTTTACTGATCTCCTCTGAATCACCATATTTCTGTCGAATAACTACTAGTTCTTTCTTTAATTTTTCAACTACATCGGCATATTTTGGGTTATTGTACTCATTTTTTAGCTCCTGTGGGTCGTTTAGACGATCAATTAGTTCCCATTCATTCACATCATGATAGAAATGGATTAGCTTATAGGCTTTGGTAACTATAGCGTAATGTCTTTTTACCATGTGAACGGAAGGGAATTCATAATAATGGTAATACACTGATTCCCTCTTCCAACCATTTATCTTACCCTCTAAAAGAGGAACCATGCTTTCACCCTGCATATCACTTGGTGCTTTTATTCCCGCTGCATCTAAGAAAGTCTGTGCAAAATCTAAATTTTGAACCATATCTTCGCTAACTCTTCCAGGTTTTATATGTCCTTTCCACTGCATTAACAAGGGCGTTTTAAAAGATTCGTCATATACAAATCTTTTATCATACCAACCATGTTCACCCAGGTAAAATCCTTGGTCAGAGGTATAAACGATTAAGGTATTTTCTGTCAGATTATTGGCTTCGAGATAATCTAACACACGGCCTACATTTTCATCTACGGAAGCGATAGTTCCTAAATAATCCTGCATATATCGTTGAAATCTCCATTGCATTAACTCCTTTTCCGTCATGCCCGCTTTAAATTTCTTTTCAAATTGTTCATTAACTAATTGATAAACTCCGTCCCAATTAGCTTTTTGTAAAGCGTTCATGCGGCGATATTCTTTGGTAAAACCCTCTTTATCGCCATTGGTGGTTGACTTGATACCTAGTTTATCCATCATTTCAGGATAAATTTTTGAATCACCTGCCCAATTCATGTGAGTAAGTAAATTCATTTCTGCCGCTTTGGCTGCGGACGTTCTGCCTTCATAGTTATCAAAAAGGGTAGAAGGTTCCGGGAAAACTTTACCGGAAAATTCTTTAAGGTGCCTTTCTGCGGGCAACCATTCGCGATGAGGTGCTTTATGCAAGTACATTAAAAGAAATGGTTTTTCAGGATTTCTTTCCTTTTCTAACCAATCGAGGGTCATATCTGTAATTACATCAGTCACATAGCCATTCACTTGGATATTACCCTCATTTTTAGTGATAAAATTAGGATTGTAATAATTTCCCTGGCCGGGTAAAATTTTGAACTGATCAAATCCTTTTGGATTATTACCAAAATGTAATTTACCAAACATAGCTGTTTGATAACCAGCTTCTTGAAAAAGTTGTGGAAAAGTAAGAATGGTGGTATCAAAAGGAAAATAATTGTCAGTTTTACTATTAAGATGGGAATGTTTTCCCGTTAAAATGGTAGCTCGTGACGGTGCGCAAATTGAATTGGTTACACAGGCCTGCGTGAATTTAATTCCGTTTTTGGCTATTCTGTCAATATTTGGGGTCTTTATTAATTTGTCACTATAGGCGCTGATAGCCTGGTAAGCATGGTCATCAGACATGATAAATACAATATTAGGCCTTCTCTTTTCTGGATTATTCTTTCCAAATAGGAAAGATGGCAGGGTAAGCAGCAAAAGGCAAAAGACATTAAAATTTCTTAGGTTCATATTCAAAGGTTGTTGATTTAACTTATTTTATCTAAATTACACTTTAAAATTATACTATGGCAGAAAATTTTGGAAAAAAAAGAATCCAATTCTTTATGGATCTTTTATCAAATAATTTGGATGCGGCATTACAGGCCTATAAAGACAATCCTACACAACCTTTCGGTTTTTATGTTCATCTGCATGATTGTCGCACCCCTTTATTTAAAATTCAGGCTTTAGCAAGACTATTAGATAGAAAAAAGAAAAAAAACATAAGGGCTATTTCTGCCATTCTTTCTATCTCAAAAACGGTGGAGGATATGATTGGGCAATTTGATTTTGCAGCATCTATTCTTAAGGGGAATGAAAAATGGCAATTTTCCGATGAGGTCAGAAATCAGATTTTAATCCAGTATGGTTTTGCTTTGGGTACTTTAGAGGAATGCCTGCTTCAATTAGGTTGGATTACCAGAGGTAAAAATGTGATTCAGTTTGATGATTTTGGATTTGATTACTTGAAAAGTGCTTTAAAAGAAATCTCTTTTCCATCGTCAAAGAAAGAAAAAAAGCAGATTCTCCAGCTGTTTAAAAATATCTGCATGGATATTGACGAAGATATTAGGGAAAAGAAAATAGATCTTACCCATATCGAAGACGGAATCCATGAGTTCCGCAGAGATATCAGGTGGTTGAGTATTTATGCGTCTGCTCTAAGAGGTAAGGTTATTCTTAGCAATAATCCTGAAACGGATCCTTTCCAGCATTTTATTACTCCAAGTAATATGGAATCAAGATACAATACCTTGCTAATCAATGAGGATGAAAAAAATATTTTAACCTTTCAACAAGGTGGTTTTTACGCGCTTGGCGCATTAATATCAGATTTAGGCAATATAAAAGACAAAGGTCTTATCACGGAATACCTTATGCAGCTGGGGACTTCTAAAGGTATGAGCGAAGAAGATATTAAGGCAAAATTGGGTGACGACTATCAGGATGTGGCTACGACCATTCAGCAGGCAACAGAGAAAATCAATCAATTTGTCCTCGAAGAAGAAGGCTTTATTAAATTAGCCAACCACTTCGAGGCTCAATTACAGTAAATATTAATTATACCAGGTACAAATAGAAGGATTTATTGGATACCTTCCAAATTGACTGCCGTAAACGGCAACACCCTGATCAGCAGATATTTTAATATTAATATATCCTTTTTGAAGTGCCTTTTTCAACATACTTTTTGAAAGAGGCACTTCAATTTTTTCTCCATACGTTCCCGCTTCCCTAAGTTTTTTGTCTTTCAATTGGTTGTGCCATGACAAAACGCCTCTATGGTCCGCAGGATCATCTTCCAGTTTTTTTGATAAAGTTTTTACACCGTCTATATAAATCTCAATATTACTGGGATTCTTGTAATTGTCAGTCATTGGATAGGCGTTCGGATTAAGGTGTGGAGAAACTCTGGCACCCAGCATATAATTTTGATCGCCCATGACTACCTTGTCTTTGTCCTTGTCTAATAGTGGTTTAGACGATAATTCGACTAAAAAAGAAGCCTTATTTACATTCGTAAGTTTCAATGATTTGATAGAAATTTGATATTCAAAAAATCCCTTTCCAGTGCCATTCACTTTTAAGCTGTCTAAAATATGCCATTTTTTAATGGACCATTCTGAATTAGTATAATCAGATGGTTGAACACTATGAATAACTAATTTTTTAGGATTTACATCGGAAGGAATGATAATTGAAAAGAAATTATTGTGATGTATTTTTCCGTCAACATCCTTTAACGTCCATTGTACGCGCATCATACCTCCATAAGGAATTGCCTGTATAATTTCCGGGGATAGTGAACTATTGATAAAAGGAAAATGCTCTATTTTCCTGTTCCTTTTTTCTAAAACAATTTCATTCCCGGCATTATCCATTCCATAAATAATGGTTTCTAAAATCAAATAATTATCCTTTATTGATTTACCTGCCATGTCGGAGATAAACAGAGGGATTTTTATTATTTCGCCGGGCTTTAATGTAGCACTAATATCATTACCAGATGACAGATAAATAGGGGAATGAAAATCTTTATCGGTCATGCCTTTTGCTAGATCAGATAATCCACTGTATTTAGGGCTTCTATCAAAGCGCCAATATCCATTCCACTCGTTAATGACATCGTGATGTTCAGTATAAAGCCAGCCAGCTACTTTAGGATATTTTCGAAAAGTATTGATCATTCGGTGGTAGTCCCAACTCCAATCTACATCGCCGGTACTACCGTCATACCCCCAAACATTACCACATTCTGAATTAATATTGGGTTGTGAAAGCTGAGAAAATCCTTTTTCAAAATGATGTCCGCTACCAGGATAAGTTTCTTTATCAATGGAAGCAAGTCTGGCTTCCCATTCCCAACCTGCCATGTATTCGTGCCATGAATTAATATCGGTTTCCGTATGTCCTGCACCACAGCAAATGGAATTATCCTCAACCAGTCGGGTGGGATCCAGCGATTTTGCTAAATAATACATGGACGCTACCCAATTTTGGGTAGTCGGCAAATAAACACTTCTTGTTTTATTGGTTTCACTTTGAAGAACTTTTGTTTGCAACCCCCAGGATTCATTGAACACAATCCAGCTAAAAATAGCTGGGTGATTGAAATCTCGTTGAATCATTTTTCGTAAGGTATATTCAGACTCTTTTTGCATGGCGGCATCGGGTTCTCCCCAGGAATTTGGTAAATCAGCCATCACAAGCAGACCTAATTTATCGGCCCAGTACAGTTTTCTTGGAACATCAATCTTTATATGTGTACGAAGTCCGTTGAGACCTAAATCTTTGGTCATCTGAATTTCATTTTTCATAAATTCGTCCGATGGGAAAGTATAAAATCCGTCAGGATGATAAGACTGGTCTAAGGTTAATTGAAGATAAACAGGTTTATTGTTTAAAGAAATATAAGGGTAATTTGTTCCTGGTAAGTTAGTTACGCTTATTTTTCTCATGCCAAAATAGGTGTTCACCTTGTCCCCGGCGTGAGAAATATTCACCATATAAAGATAAGGATCCTCTAAATCCCATAATCGTGGATTAGGTACATTTATGTCAAGAGTGCCTTTTGCAAATCCTGGTTTTACAGAAAGAACTCCATTAATAGCACCATTTGGTGTTTGAATGTCAACATTTACCTTTCTTTCTACCGTGGAAACCTCGGAAAGATCCACTTCCACTTTAACTTTATTTGCATCAATATCGGGTATGAATTTAAATGCGTCGATATAATCTTTTCCACGGGCATCGAGGTAAATAGTTTGCCAAATTCCACGGGCATTTCCATAACCTTGTTTTCCATATAGGGTAAATAAACGTCTTTTATCATCGACTCTAATCGTAATGCTATGATCTTTTCCTGGTTGAATATATTTTGTAAGTTCGAAACTAAAAGGGGTATATCCTCCTTGATGCGTTCCAACAAGTTGATTGTCAATCCAAATACTTGATTCCCAGTCCGAGGCACCCACGGTTATAAAGATCCTTTTGTCTTTCCAATCTGGTTTTACCGTAATGTTTTTTTGATACCAACCAATATCTGCTTTGTCAGGAACGCCGGACAAAGGCGAACCCCATGGGAAAGGTACTTTTATGGTCAGAGGAAAATATTTTGTATTTGAAAACCATTGGTCTTTGATGCCTGTATCGAGGGAATCAAATCCAAATTTCCAGGAACCGTTCAGATTTACCCAATCCGTTCTCTCAAAATCGGGGCGGGGGTGCTCAGGTAAGGGTATATCCTGCGCTTTTAATCCAAAAAAGCTTAGGTTTATCAAATAAAACAAACAAAGAATAAAGTTTTTCATAGGGTTAATCGTTTTAGTAAATATAATAAAGTATTTTGCTAAGGCAGCATCATTTTTAGAGGTAAATTTGAATCGATGAATATTAATAAACCAGTACTACTTATTGATGAGGGAAAATGCAGAGCAAATATCCAACGCATGGCTTCATTATGTGCCGACAAAAAAATGTCATTTAGACCGCATTTTAAAACACACCAATCATTAGCGGTTGGAAAATGGTTTAAAGAGGTAGGTGTTTCAAAAATTGCCGTGTCTTCCCTTTCTATGGCAGAATATTTTTCAAAAGAATGGAACGATATTTTAGTTGCCTTTCCCACTAATATTTTGGAGGATGAGCTCATTAATCATCTTGCCCAACGCATTCATCTGAATCTTTTGGTTGAGTCCTTGGAAACTATTACCCTCCTTGCCGATGTGGTCAAATTCCCTCTCACCATTTATATAGAAATTGATACGGGTTATCATAGAACTGGTGTTTATTTTAATGACTATCAGGTCATTGATAGTATTTTAGAGGTAATTAAAAACGCAGATTGCCTATCATTTGGAGGATTTATTACCCATAGCGGACATTCTTATGATTGTTTAGGAAAGGAGGAGGTTCTAAGTTTACATCATATCAATAAAAATCGCTTTTTACAAGTTAAAAGTAGGTATATCGCTGATTATCCTAATCTTATTATTTCCTATGGTGATACTCCTACTACTTCCATAGCTGATGATTTTGATGGAGTGGATGAATTAAGACCGGGAAATTTTGTGTGTTATGATGTTACCCAGGTTCAAATAGGTTCTTGTGATTTTAAGAAAATTGCTGTGGTTCTCGCTTGTCCTGTTGTGTCAATACACAAAGAAAGAGGTGAAATTATCATTTATGGTGGCTCTGTACATTTGTCAAAAGACTTGTTAAAATGGCAAGACAAAGGGGTGATTTATGGTTTGCTTGCAGAAAAAACAGAGGAGGGATGGGGCGAACCCATAGAAAATGCCTACGTTTATTCATTGTCTCAGGAACATGGCAAAATAAAAATGAATGAAAGTGAATTATTAAAATATAAAGTGGGTCAAATTGTTTATATTTATCCAATTCACTCGTGTTTAGTGATTAGTTCTATGAGAGGTTTTACAACGTTAAGGGGTGAAATATTAGATGTTTATCGTGGTTTATGAAAAATTAAATTAAAATGCTAACTCTTCTGTCCAACTTTTATGATCGTATTTTTCGTCTAAATCCTGAAAGGAGAGTTGAAAAAATTACTTTGTATTTTGCCATTCTGGGATTTATATTTCATTTACTATATATATTTTCCATAAATAATTTTGAACAACTTAGCTATCTGTCCTCTGGAAAACCGGAGAGTTATATAGCTGCAATATATACTCCGTTCAGTATTTTACTATTTTACGAAGTCTTTTTACTGGTCATCATTATACCGAATTCGACCTCTGCTTTTGTTGGAAAGCAGTTTGAAATTATATCATTAATAACCTTAAGAAGTTTTTTTCATGACATTGCTGATGTTGATCCTTTTGCTCAAATTGAATATAACAATCCATTATTTTTAAAAATTGGATTAGATCTTGGTGCAGCTTTGATTATGTTTGGATTAACCATTAGTTATTACTTTTTTTACCACAGTACCTCTTCTACTGAGACCTCTTTTGAAAAAGAAAGATTCATTCAAGTTAAAAAAATGGTAGCCTTTTCCATGATGATTTTATTACTGGGAATGAGTTTATTTAGCATAGTTCATTGGTTTAACGAGGTTTTTAAACTTTTGAGTGCAGGCGTTAAAACACCACATCCAGATACCTTTTTCTATGCCGATTTTTTCAATGTCATGATATTTGCCGATGTATTTTTACTCATATTCTCTTTATTATACAAGGCATCCTTTGAGCTATTATTTAGAAATGCTTGCTTTATTATCACTACCATATTGCTCAGGTATTCTTTACATACAGAAAAGCCGGTTGCTTATTTGATCATTTTAACTGCCTTTATCTTTTCTATTGCAGCGCAAATATTATTTCAGTTTGCAGTGAAAAATAAAGCAGCATCAAAAGGTTGATTACAAATGTTTTATGCGGCCTGTATATTTTTCATATAAAGTTTCATTTGAGAAGCCATCAATATTTTGACTGTGGTAAATAGGTAGTTTTATCCCTTTTGCATTGGCAATTTTCATTGCTTCGGTAGCCACCAGATTAATCAGAAAAACACCAGATAGGGTAGAGGCTGCTCCCGTAAGGTTTCCACCTATTTTTAATAATCCATCTCCTGAAGGAACCCGGTTATCTAATACTAAATCTGCTATTTCGTATAATTTTTTTCCTGATGGATGCCTTGAAGGGTATTGTTTTGATTGTTCTAATGAGGTGATGGCAATGGTTTTAATACCCATTTCTTTAGCTATCATAGCCATTTCTACGGGCATGGCGTTCCGTCCTGAATTGGAAATGATGATCATTATATCATTTTGTGAGATGTTATGCTGATCATAAATAATTTTTGATAAACCTGAAATTCTTTCTATTTCTGCACTCCTTCTTGAACCTTCAGAGGTGAGCACCATGCTGTCTAACATGGCATTTACGTTGGCTAAACCTCCTGCTCTGACAAAGAGTTCCAGACCAATCATGTGGGAATGACCGGTGCCAAAAGTGTGAATAATATGATCGTTAATTATACAGGCTGCTAAATATTCAGCAGCCTGCATAATGGCATTTTCTTGATTTAAAACAATATCGTTTAACTGTTGAATCGCTTTTTCCTGGTATTCGAACATTTTTGTTACAGTTTAATGAAAATTTTATTTTTAAATAGGAAATATAAGGGTACATAGATAATTCCTACATAAATAAGGGCATATAAAAAGGAGGATAATTGAAGTGTTATACCAACGGAAGAGGCTAAAGCCATAAATTGACCATTCAAGCCATTGGTAATGAGGGCATCATTATAAAAAATAACAGTTAATACGCCAGAAAGAACGTAAGCTGTGATGGCATTCGTTCCAAAAACTCTCGTTGGAAAAATCCATTTTGTATTTCCTTTTAAATCTATAAGATAGATTAACGACGCCAGAAAAAGGGTAGCAAATCCTCCCATTAAACAGGTGTATGAACTGCTCCAGATATTTTTATTGATGGGGAAAAACCATTGCCATAAATCTCCCAGAGCGATGAGAACAAAACCCATGTAAAACAAAGAAAGGAGTTTTTGCTTAATTTCCCGTTGATGAAGAATGATATGTCCGGCAATAAGACCAAAAACACCAGTGACTATGGCGGGAAGGGTACTTAATATACCTTCCGGATCCCATGTTTTTTGCCACATTCTACCTGGCAGTAACATTTTGTCAATGTAATGTGCCCAGTTTTTTTCCGGCACACCTAAATCTGGAAATCCTATCTCTGGAACGGGAACATAAGCCATCAGGATCCAATAACCAACCAGCGCCACAGCGGCAAATCGCAGGTGAAATTTATGGTCTGTATAAAGGAATAATAGGGCACTTCCCAGAAAGACGAGGGCAATACGTTGTAAAACACCGGCCCATCTAATGTCGGTAAAATCAAAGGAAGGAAATAACCATAAGAAAATACCCAGAGCGAATATTTTAAGCGCACGAATAAAAATTTTCGATACCATCCCTTTTTTTGCTTCACCATTATCTAATTTGGGTTGATAAGCCAGCGCTATGGAAACCCCAACGATAAAAAGAAAAAAAGGATATACATAATCTGTTGGGGTCAAACCATTCCATTCAGCATGAAGGAGCGGAGGAAAAACATGTTCCCACGAACCAGGATCATTTACAATGATCATTGCAATAAGAGTGATACCCCGCATGACATCTACCGCAAGGTATCTTTGTTTGTCAGTATTCATCATAGTTTTTTGATTTTAACAGGTATTCGCTTTCAAAACCACTTCGTCCAACAGAATTGAAAACTTTAGCCCTTATTTTTCTTGATTTTGTTTTTATTGGTCCGGTATATTTTTCAGAGGTTGCTTTAGGTTCTGAACCATCCAGGGTATAGCGAATATCCATGCCCGGATAAACACTGTTCAAAAACAGGGAATCTCCCTTTTGTAAAATCCCCGGAGCAGGTATTCTGTAGTGGACGGGTTGTTTACCTTTGTCCATTCTTTTGAATTCCTTTTCAGTTACTCTATGAATAAACTGATTAAAATCGGCCGACAATTTTTCATCTCTTTCCGACTCACTTTTCAAATTACTCCATGCAGGCATACCGACCCAGGCTCTGTGAGCTAATCCCAAAAGCTTTGGCATATAATAAGTTTCAAGCATTTTTACCCCTTTAATCGTTTCGCTCCAAAGTTGCCCCTGAACACCTAAAATATTAGATTTACCCACTTCACTTAATCGTACCATTCCTTTAAAATCGTTTTCAACATCAAACGTATTTCCCATATCATCATGACGGGTGGAATAGAAAAGATTTTCGGGTAACATAGCAAAAGCATCTCTTTCATTAACAAAGCCAGCCCAATATAAACCAGGTTCTCTTGGGTCATTTGAATACGCTAAATCGAAATAAGTATTGGTAACAGGACAAAGAACTATTTTGTAGCCTGCATTGGCTACTTTATAACCTAAATCTTGTTGCCCCCATAAATTATTCCAAATGTAGGGAATGACTTTTTTTTGATTAAAAGAGGTATTTATCGTGTGTTTATTTTCCTGATTATAAAACATAACAATTTCTTCCCAGCCCCCTACTTCAATATTTCTTTTTTCAAAAAGAGGTAATAATCTTGAAAATAAATCTGCCTGAAGATTTCTAGTATTCATGATGCCAGGATTTTCCGACATATACTTTTTGCACATCGGCGATCCTTTCCAGGCGTCCGCTGGAACCTCATCACCCCCTGAGTGAAAGGTATGAAGAGGAATACCTGCCTCTTTATACATACGCACAAATTCATCTAAAACAACCTCATAAAAGGCGATAACAGAAGGACGACAGGCGCACACAATATTGTCGGTATAATATTGAGCAGATCGGTATTTCGATACGTCTGCAGGGTCAATAAGTCGATATTTTTCGGCTTCCTTTTGATTTCCCTGTTTCATGAATTTTTCATACCTGTTTTCCATGGCCATAATGGCTGCTCTCGCGTGACCTGGAAAATTGACTTCGGGTATAATTTCTATATGTCTTTCGGCGGCATAAAGGAGAATTTCCTTGAAATCGTCTTGCGAATAATGTCCATTTCCAAAGGAATTTTTATCGTCCGGGGAAGGACCTGAACCATAAGCAGGCTGCAAATAATCTGTTTTATTGAATGGATGACCTCTCCTTGCACCCACTTTGGTTAGTTCTGGAAATGCCTTGATTTCAATTCTCCAGCCTTCATCTTCCGTTAAGTATAAGAGTAATTTGTTTAATTTATAGTTTGCCATTTGATCCAACAATCTGAACAGGGTTTCTTTAGATTGGAAATTTCTGGCAACATCGATATGTATTCCCCGGTAAGGATAGGCAGGCTTATCTTCCAGTTCATAGCCCCCAATTTTATTATTTTCTTCATCTGTCAATGCTAATAAACTAGTAATACCGTAAAAAAGTCCTGCATTTTTCGACGCGGAAATAAGAATTTTATCTTTGCTTATATTAAGTTTATATGCCTCATTTCCCGCTACTGATGCATCATCTTGTAATTGTATGTTTGCTTCTGAGGCATTACCCACTTTATTTAGTTTACCGGGCCATACTTTCTTTAGATAGTCATATTCTTTTTGGAATTTTGCTGAATAGAAGATAGATAAATTGGGTTTAATTGAAAAACTATCTTTTGTAGATTGGATTTTTACAGGCAATGGTATGAGAGGTAGTTTATCTTTCGGGGACACACTGCTTAATTTTTCCCCTTCTGTATATAAATAGGTGGTTGAAGGGACTGGTTCAGCATCATTAGCACCTCTTTTTATTTGATTTCCAGTTAAAAAGGGTTCAATAGTAACCGATGTTATTACCTTGGTTTTTGATTGTTCGTCCACGACATATAAGCCCATTGGAGCGTCGGTTTCCTTTATAGCAAAGCCGTCAAACTCAATGGTAATATCCATTTTTTTACCTTTTTCAAGCTTAAAGTCTGGCAGAGGTTTCATTTCGTAAAAATCACCATTAATCCACCGGATATCCACAGGTTTCAAAGAATCTTTATAGAGGATACTTCTTGGCGCTTGATTCCAATATAATGCCCATTGGTTACCCGTTATATCCTTCTCACCTTTATTTTCCAAGGTAAATAGAACGATATGCCTATCCATTCCTTCCTTTTTATAGTTTTTTTCTAACTTCCAGGTAATTCCAAGATCAACACTGGAACTATTTGTTTGACAAGAGGTAAATAACCAAATCATAAGAGAGAAGGTCAGGTAAATAGGCCCCGTTTTTTGAAACATTAGGATAGCTTTCATGATTTTCAATGATTAATTAATCTAAATTATGAAATTTTGGTCTTATATTTCATTTCGTAAAGGTTTAAAACATTTTCACGCAAAAAGAAAGAAATGAAATCCCATAATTTTTTGATGTTATTATTCACATTTAGTAGTTTTATTATGCAAGCACAAAGCGATCCAAATTTCCCTGTTCAAGTGAAAATTGAATCTGGAATGATAGAGGGTAATTATGATAATAGTACAGGATTGCAGACCTATCTGGGTATTCCTTTTGCTCAGGCTCCCATTGGTGATTTAAGATGGAAGGCACCTCAAGCCCTCAATAGTTGGACAGGGGTTAAGATAACCAAGCAATTTGGTCCAAGACCCGTTCAAGCGGTGGTTTTTGGTGATATGTATTCCCGTTCAGCGGGAATGAGCGAAGATTGTCTTTATCTGAATGTCTGGACTCCCGCCAATAGAGATACTAAAGGATTACCTGTATTAGTCTATTTTTATGGGGGCGGTTTTATAGCTGGAGATGCATCGGAACCAAGATATGATGGTGCTGAAATGGCAAAACAAGGCATCGTTGTTGTTTCAGCAAATTATAGATTATCTGTCTTTGGATTTTTATCCCATCCAGAATTAAGTAGGGAAAGTGGTTATGGTGGATCTGGAAATTATGGTTTACTGGATCAGCATCACGCCTTAAAATGGGTACAAAAAAATATTGAAGCATTTGGTGGAGATCCTGCAAAGGTGACCATTGCCGGGGAATCAGCTGGGTCTGTTTCTGTTAGTGCGCAAATGACCTCTCCGCTTTCGTCTTCCTTAATAGCTGGGGCCATCGGCGAAAGTGGTGCAGGTATTTTCCCAACGCTTTCTCCGATTCCTTTAGCTGAGGCAGAAAAAAAAGGATTAGATTTGGCTACTTCTGTTGGTTATCCTTCTTTAAGTGATCTTAGAAAACTAAGTACCAGAGATATTTTTGAATTGTTTATTGAGCCAAAAAAATATTCTTTTCCTACGGTCATCGATGGGTTTTTTTATCCAAAATCTCCATTAGAGATTTTAAAAGCAAATGAACAGGCTCAAATACCTCTTTTGTTAGGGTGGAATTCGGCAGAAATACCTGGTCAGGGAGTTATGCAAGGTCAAAGTATGGAGCCTTCTAATTATATGAATAAAATAAAAGCATTGTATCCAAAGGATTATGAAGAGGTCTTAAAAAATTATCCGGGAAACAATGCACAGGAGGTTTTAGCTTCATCAACTGCACTGGCTTCCGATCGATTTATTTCATATAGTACCTGGAAATGGGGAAGTTTACATGGGTTAAAGAGTAAAAATCCTGTTTTTAGGTATTTATTTAACAAAATTCCACCGGCAGTTATAGGAAGTTCTCCCAATGCTCCAAGACCTATTGGGGCTCCTCATGCCTGCGAAATTGAATATTGTATGGGTAATCTAAAGTTAGTTAAACAAATAAATTGGACAGAAGATGACCATCTGGTTTCTAAAACCATGTTTTCATATTTCGCTAATTTTATTAAAACAGGCAATCCCAATGGTGCTGATTTACCTCAATGGGAACCCTTAAAACCGGCCAATGATTTAGGTGAAATTATGATGCTTGATGTTGTTTCAAAATCAGTGTTGTTATCTTCTGAAAACAGATATCGCTTGCTCGACAGATTGTATGGCAATAACTAGCATTGATGTTTTTATTTGATTTCTATAAAGTACAGATTTCTGTTTATGAAGCACTTAAAATATTTTTTCTTATTTTCCTTATTGTTGATTCTTGCCTATTTTGAAATGATTGGCCTTTCAGAAGGTGTTTATCGATATGGTTTAAATAATAATTCCTTTTTGTATTTAAGTGCGGGACTCTTTTTTAGTGTAGTTTACCTGATACCCGTTGAAAAGCCGATAGGCTTTGGTCATAAATGGTCGAAATACCTCCTTATTTTACCTTTTTCTTATCTATTATACCTCTATTATCCTATTGCTGTAGATTTGATGGTTAAAATACCGGTGGATTATAAAATCGCTGATATGCTTCCAATTATGGAAATATTATGCAAAAGGTTTATGAACCAAACGGGGGTTTATAGGATAATTCCTGAAATTTGGGGAGGTATGGAACCCATTTATTTACCGTCCATGTGGATGACCTATCTTCCAGCCGTATGGTTCGACTTTGATTTACGATGGATTACCTGGTTTTCTTTTATTATAGCCCTATTATTAGGCTTTTTAACTTTAAGAAAAAATCATTTCGCGGGTTGGCACAGTTTGTTGGTGTGGATACCCGTATTTGTGTTGTTTAAATCTATCTTCAAGTTGGAACCTAATGATTTTTCAATGGGTGATGAGGGACCTGTCGTGCTGTTTTTTGTCTTATTTGCCTACAGTTTATGGCAGGGAAATGCTATGCTAATTGGAGTAACCATGGCCTTAGGTTTATTAACGCGCTACAGTTTTTTACCCGTTTTACCTGCTATTTTTCTGGCATACTGGATATTTGACCATAAAAAAGCGCTTTATACCATGTTAGCCTCCGCTTTTTTAACCGGTGTTTTTTTAATGGTCATCACCGGAGCTATTTTTGAGATTCATACTTTTTTGGCATTACCAAAACATTACGTAACTGCAGTGATAGGGGAGGATTTCCAAAAACTTTCACCCACTATTCAGAATGGACTTGGTCTTGCTAAATTTTTTTCAAAGGAAAATCTTCCGTCTATTGTTAATATTCAAATGCTTCTGACCTTTTTAGTTCCTATCCTTTTATTGATTCTTTACAGATATTTGAATTGGAAAATTGATTTCAGGGTTTTTCTTTTGGGCCTCCTAAAACTGGAAATCGTTTTGTTTTATAATCTGATGATTATCCCCATTCATAACTTGTTTTTGGTCTCCAACTTTTTAACTATTGCGTTATTGTTTTTTTACGCTCAGGTTACTGAAGAAAAGTCACTTGAAAATCATCTAACATAAACGATTTCCTGTAGGGATTATGGATAAATATCCTGATTTGTTTGGATGGGTCATAATCTTTAATTAAGTCCATATCCAGTTTTATCTTTTTCCATTGGCTTACCCCTAGATCGCGTGTTTCAAAAGGTAAAGATTTCATATTGAGCATATTACCTTTCTCATCCCAAATTTGTATCTGTAATTCAGCCTGAATATCTTTTTCCGGCAGATAAACAAAGGCACTGGCTTTAACCTTTGCGAAGGAGTTAGGAGATATATTCTCAAAAAATTGTGAAAATCCGGTGGTATATTCGATTTGATCAGACACCTGAAAATAACAATCGCCACTATGACTTTTTCCCTTCAGAACATTGGGAAACACACCAAAAAGGGATTCAAAATCATTTACATAAATATGATTTTTGTGGTCATTATTTTGCGGGCCGAAACAAGCGGTCAATAAGAGGGTTATAAGAAGGAAGGGAAAAATATTCTTTTTCATTTTACTTCAATTTGATTTTAAAATATCTAATATATAGGCTAATGCCTTTGGGGTATCAGAAAAAATAAGATTTGCCTCTTTTAATTTTTCTGAAGGATGGGAATTTTCCACGCCAATAGCGAATAAGCCAGCACTTTTTGCAGATTGAATGCCCGCTGGGGAATCCTCCAGGGCAAAACAAAGGGAAGGTTCCAATCCTAATTTGAAGGATGCGGACTGGTAAGGTTCCGGATGAGGTTTTAAATTGGTCACGTCATTTGCCGTTACAATAACTTTCAAATGTCGTTGAAGATTTGTAGCCTGAAACACGGCGGAAACATCATCCTGAGAACTATTTGTAGCTAACGCTATGGGTACAAATTGAGTTATTTCATTAAGATAATCTTCCACCTGTTCAAATAATTTAACCTCAGTTATAGCTCTATTTCTATAGGTTTGTTGCTTTAATTGCTGAAGACCTTCAACAGATTGGTTTTTCAAAAAGTGTTCACAAACATGTTCTGCCACTAATCTGTCAGATAAACCAATCCATTGGTGCATCCAGGATTCATCGAATTTTAATCCCAGCTTATTTAAAATGACCAGCCAGGTATCAATATGTAAGGGTTCTGTGTTCGCTAAGGTTCCGTCTAAATCAAAAACAATTCCTTCAATTCTCATTATTTACATTTATGTGGCAAAAGTAAAAGAATTATTTACTCATCGTATTAAAAAAGCAACGTAAAAGCTAAAAAGTAACTTTATTCCTATATCTTAAGGTTGAATTTATAAAAAAAGTACTATGGAAAATGTATTGGGTGTCGATATAGGTGCAACGCAGATGAGAGCTGGTCGTGTTTCAAATGAAAAGGTTAGTTTGATGTTTTCTGAGAAAACACCATCAGATGCCGACTATGACCAGGTATTAAAAACGCTTCTTCAACTCATGGAAAAGCTATTTAATTACGACACCATGGCTATTGGCTTGGGGGTGCCCTCCGTGGTTGATACTAAAAATGGTATGATTTATGATGTTATTAATATTCCATCCTGGAAGGAAGTTCCGTTGAAAAGTATCCTTGAAAAACACTTTTCTGTGCCAATTTACATCAATAATGATGCTAATTGCTTTGCTGTTGGTGAAAAACATTTTGGATTGGGTAAAGAGTATAATCATATTGCTGCTGTTACCTTGGGCTCGGGCGTGGGCACCGGTCTTATTTTGAATTCTAAACTATATTCCGGTAATAATACGGGCGCCGGAGAATTTGGAATGATTCCTTATTTGGATAAATATATTGAGTATTACTGTTCCGGACAATTCTTTAATCTATTCAAGCAAACGGACGGTTTAGCTGTTTTTGAACAAGCTAAAAACGGAGATGAAAAGGCGCTAAAAATGTATGAGGAATATGGTCATCATTTAGGTCAATATTTGAAAATTTTATTGCTAGCTATCGATCCTGAAGTAATTATTTTGGGTGGCTCTTTATCAGCGGCTTATTCGTTTTTTGAAAAAGAAATGAGAAAAGCTTTGCTTGATTTTCCTTATCCTAAAACGATCTCCAACTTAGAAATTAAAGTGTCTAATTTACCAGAAATAGCCATTCTTGGTGCTGCTGCCTTAACTTTAAATGAAAATTGATTATGAAAAAATATCATTACCTGATTTATGTGGTATTTCTAATATTTTTTATTATTTCTTTCATCACCAATATTTTAGGTTCCATCATACCTGCGGTGACGGATAATTTTGAGTTAAATGGTTTTACCACAGGACTTTTACCCTTTTCATTTTTCATAGCTTATGGTATTATGTCGATACCGTCGGGTATATTGATTGAAAAATATGGGGATAAATGGTGTATGCTGGGTGCCTGGATTCTTTCTTTTGGTGGCTCATTCTTATTTGCTCTTTTTCCTTTTTATAACGTATTTTTAATATCCCTTTTTCTGATAGGATCTTCTATGGCCATGTTACAAGTGGTTATAAATCCATTATTAAGGATAACCGGTGGGGAATCTAATTTTGCATTTTATTCTGTGATGGCCCAATTATTATTTGGTGTCGCTTCCTTTTTAAGTCCATATTTTTACATTTATTTGGTTCAACATCTTGAAGTATCAGGTAGCCAAACCTCCTGGTTTTTTAGTTTATTGTCCAATTTGACCCAGGATTCATTTTCATGGGTGTCGCTTTATTGGGTTTTCTCGGTCATAAGTTTAGCTATGGTATTGGGCATATTTTTCATTTCATTTCCTCCGGTAGAAAGGAAGGAGGATGAGAAAATGGGGGAGAAGGCCGTTTTTATTTCGTTATTTAAATCACGACTTATCTGGATTTACACCATAGCTATGTTTTGTTATGTAGGGGTTGAGCAAGGAATTGCTAATTGGATTTCAGAATTCCTGAGAACCTATCATGGTTTAAATCCGTCTATAGAGGGAGCTGCTACGGTCGGAAAATTCTGGGGTTTCATGACCATAGGATGCGCTTTAGGTTTATTTTTACTTAAAATAATGGATAGTAAGCTAGTATTAAGAATTTTCACTGTTGCAGGAATCCTTATTTTAGTATCGACCTTATGGGGAAATGTAAATATGGCCCTTTGGGGATTTCCAGCTTTAGGATTTTGCTTATCAGTCATGTACTCCATCATTATTTCACTGGCTTTGAATAGTGTAACAGAAAATCATGGCAGTTTTACCGGCATTTTATGTTCTGCCATTGCAGGTGGGGCCCTTTTTTCATTGTTGATAGGCATATTAAAGGACGCAATTGGATTAAGAGAAGGAATGCTTCTCATATTTTTAGCCTTTGGATATTTGTTATTCATCAGTTTTTGGGCAAAACCAATCATTAGGAATAAGACGATTTGAGAAATGGAGAGGGAAGAGTGGGGGGTGGAGTTTAATGTTATTTGACCGATGGTGGAAACGGGGATTCTACGATTACATAACAGGGTATTCGCCCGTTGATGGAAACGGGGATTCTGCGATAAAAAGGGCGAATTCAATTCGCCCCTACGAAAACATTCAATTATTACATTGTAATTCAATGTGATATAAATATTTAAAAAATGAAATTAATTGTTTGAACACCAACATCATGTAGGGGCGAATTGAATTCGCCCTTTTATTATACAGGAAAATTTACCAATTCTCGGTAAAAATCTTTTACACATTTATTTATATGGGAAAATTTACCCAATAATGTAAACGGGGATTTTACGATTACATAACAGGGTATTCGCCCGTTGATGGAAACGGGGATTCTGCGATAA
>JANQZX010000138.1:146818-149158 GCA_030728245.1 Saprospiraceae bacterium
AAAGGGCGAATTCAATTCGCCCCTACGAAAACATTCAATTATTACATTGTAAATTAATGTTTAATCATCCTGAATTTGATACAGTTAAAAAATGTGAAGTATGACAAAGAATAAAAAAATTGAAGTAAAAGGAACTGAAATTACCATTTTAAGAGGTGACTCAGAAGATTTTATCTCACTAACAGATATAGCTCGGTATAAAGATGCTGCCAATACGGATACCATCATCCAAAATTGGCTACGAAATCGTAATACTATAGAATTGCTTGGGTTTTGGGAGCAACTATACAATCCAAATTTTAAACCCCTCGAATTCGAGGGGTTTAGAAAGCAGGCAGGTCTAAACAGTTTTGTTTTAACTCCGAAAAAATGGATTGAAACTACCAATGCCACTGGAGTTGTATCCAAGTCTGGTCGTTACGGCGGAACATTTGCCCATAAAGACATTGCTTTCGAGTTTGCATCATGGATATCTATTGAGTTCAAACTCTATATCATCAAAGAATTCCAACGTCTGAAAGAAGACGAAAACAACCGACAAAAGCTCGACTGGAACCTGCAACGAATCCTTGCTAAGGTGAATTATACGATACATACGGATGCCATCAAGGAACGACTGATTCCTGGAAAACTCACTCCAAAACAAATTTCTCTTGTCTTTGCCTCCGAAGCGGATTTATTGAACATGGCTCTTTTTGGAAAGACCGCTGCAGATTGGAGAGCAGAAAATCCTGATGTCAAAGGAAATATGCGCGATGATTCCACCCTTGAACAATTGGTAGTACTCTCCAACTTGGAAAGTATCAATGCCGTGCTTGTTCGTCAAGGTCTGGGGCCATCGGAACGCCTCATCCAGTTGAACCAAATTGCAATTACTCAAATGACTTCTTTGGTTAATAATGCGAACTTAAAAAAATTGAAATAGATGAATTTACAAAGATTTTCTGAACCTAATAGTTTCCTACAAGGACAATTTCCTCAAAATCAGATATTTAAAGTAACGTATCTATATCTTTTTCACAGTTGGGTAAAAATAATCTCTGTCTTGATGGTCTATCTTCTAAAATAAGAATTTTGCTCATATTGTAAAAATCATTTTATAGGTGAATCCATCTACTTCTTCCCCCAATTCTTCAAATAACGGTTTGTCAATTAAATTAATATTTTTACCATTTGCCATTCCTTTTACTCCTGGATATAATATTTTTATTTCACCATTAATATATTTTGAATCATACGTAAATTTAGAGATTATACCTAAAATCTGCTAAACTAAATAAGTCCTCTGCTATAGCTTTTAATTGGCCACCGATAAATTTCACTGAGTTATTTTTAGCGAGTTATAGGAAAGACTTTGGTGACATAGAAAACATTGAACATTTTCCATTTAATTAAATGATTTTTGAAAATGACAAAAGTCAAAACAGACCATTTTTTCCTTAACTTTGTTTAATGAAAAAATCTAGAAATAAGCCGCTTGACTTTGTGATTGACAAACTCACAAACTCTGTTGAAAACACATCTACTGGAGAAGTGTTTAATACAGAAATTGTTCGACTTACTTTAAAAGATTTGATACAAATTCATGAAGCGGAATGGCAATTTGACTGGACAAATGAGATAAAGGACAAGACTAAAGAAGTTTATAAACTCACGACAGCTAATAATTCAACAATCATTCAAGGACTTATCAGTATTGAGGACAAGCAAGACCATATTTTCATGCACCTCATTGAGAGTGCAAAATTCAATAAGAACAAAAACAAAGTTTATTTAGGTGTTCCTGGAAATCTTGTTGCTTATGCTTGTAAAGTATCGGTTGATAAAGGATATCAGGGTTTCCTTGCATTTGATGCTAAAACAGCCTTAATAAAACATTACAAAGAATCGCTTTATGCAACTCATTTTCGAGGACTAAGAATGTTTATCGAAACCAATGCAGCAATGAGACTAATTTCATTATACTTTAAATAATAAAAAAATGGGACTAATCAGAGAGCCGAAAAATGTTGACTTCAGTGTTCAATCTACCCCCTGGACAGAAGAAGAACTTACGGACTTCAGAAAATTGATGACAGAATTGAAAGCGAAAAATGTCAGACAAAATTTTCAATATGTGAAAGTAAGAAAAAAAGTGTTGAATGGATAGATTCTTTTCGAACTAAAAAGCCCACCAGCTAAAGGCGTAATCTAAGATAGAAACATTGAGTGTTCGCATAGTCGTTACTTTATTCTAAAGATATATTTTATTTTTAATGGATTCAAGTTTTCTTATCAGGTAATGTCAATTCTATTAAGCCATCTTCTACGGCTGGTTTAATATATGTTTTTTGAAAATTA
>JANQZX010000139.1:0-7501 GCA_030728245.1 Saprospiraceae bacterium
GTGTTTGTTACGCCACCAGCAAAGACGGTCTCAAATGGGTTAAGCCTAAATTGGGGGTAGTAGAATTCAACGGTTCCAAAAAGAACAATATCATTATGCGGGAATCTCCAGGAATCTGGGGCCACGGAGTTGGCATCTTTAAGGATCCTTTGGACCTCGATCCCGCCCGTCGATACAAAGCGATTTTCAGAAGTCACGTGATGTCCGTTGGTTTTTCTGCCGACGGTATTCACTGGGACAAATCCTTTCCCTGCCCTGAAATGAATGCCGGAGGCGACACACGTAACAATGCATTTTGGGCGCCGACATTGGGCAAGTATGTTGGAATTACCCGTACAAATACCGACTATGGACGTCTGATTTCCAGAATCGAGAGCGAGGACTTCGTAAAATGGAGCAAAGCCGAAGTGGTACTCAAAGGGGTGGACACAAACCTCCAGACTTACGCCATGTCAACATTTTACCACGGAGGCGTGTATCTCGGGCTGATAGCGATTCATGACCAGCAGGCAGATCGCGTTTGGACTGAACTGGCATGGAGTCCTGATACAAAACAATGGAATCGTATTTGCCCGGGAACGCCGCTAATTCCCAATTCAAAAGAGGGAATGACCTATGACTGGGGCTGTATATTTACCGCAGCGCCGATATTTCTGGATGACGAAATCCGCATCTACTACGGCGGTAACGACGGTTATCACTACGGTTGGCGAAACGGATTTTTCTGCCTGGCAACGCTTCGCCCCGATGGTTTTGCCGGTTACGAACCCATAAACGAACGATATACGGCCATTGTAACCACCAAACCGATGATATTCGCGGGTAAGAACCTCCGCATCACAGCCGATATACCGCAGGGAGAATTTGTCATGGTGGTGGTCAAAGATGAACAGGGCAATAAAATCACCACAAGCAAGAAGATCAGGGAAACTGTCACAGACGCCCCTTTTGAATGGCTTATAGATAAAGATTTGCAGGGTAAGCGGGTACGCTTGGAATTTGTTATTAACTCAGCAAAACTGTATTCTTTTTCATTTGCAGACTGACCGGGATCTAAAGGATTTGGAATGATACAGAAATGCAAGAATATATGTGCTTCAGATTAAGAAATAAGATTAAGAAATAAGATTTAATTATGAAAAATGTAAGTAGAAAGTTGATAGGGATTGGAGTTGTTGTTTCGCTTGGCTCGACCTTTTCTTTGGCCATTCCGCCCAGACAAACCGTAGTACACCGTGAAGCTAAACCGACTAAGTATCTTGTTCTGGATTCACGTATTATTGATAATGTTCAAAACGCAAAGCTGACTCTTGGTGAAACCAAAAAGCACCCAGCCAATCCGTTGTTTGGAGAAGATAAGCTCTGGGAACCACGTTTCGACAATCTTTACGCCAATGTTATCTATGACGAAGAAGATAAGTTATACAAATGCTGGTACAGCCCTTTCATCGTCGATGAGAGAACGACATTAACTCCCGAAGAGGAGCGGCATCCTTTTTATACTCCTTATTTGAAAAAAAAACCCATGGGTAGAGAGACGGGTATCTGCTATGCTACTAGCAAGGACGGACTCAAGTGGGATAAACCCGAACTCGGCCTGATCGAATTCGAGGGTAATAAAAACAATAACATCCTAAATCGTGGTTACCATGGAGCCGCTATTTTCAAGGATACCCATGAATCGGATCCCGCTAAGCGTTATAAAATGATCTTCAAGGGGGATGGGGCGGATGACGGGATGGCGGTATCTTTTTCCTCCGACGGTCTGCGCTGGAGCGAGCCGATCGAATGTCCAGAGATTGATGCTGGCGGTGATACCCATAACGTAGCATTATGGGCGCCGGACCTGGGTAAATATGTTGTTATTACACGTATCAACGGAAGTAATAACGTAAGGAAGGTCGCCAGAACAGAGTCGAAAGATTTTGTGAAATGGACGAAGGCAAAAGTTATTCTTGAGGGGCCTGATCCTTTAAAGCAGACCCACGATATGGTTGTATTTCCGACCGGAGGAGTCTATCTCGGGCTGTTAGGCGTAATGGAATTTATCGATAAATCCAACTACAACATAAAGCAGCATATTGAGCTTGCCTGGAGCCCCGACACTAAAACCTGGTACCGTATTGAAGAAGGCAAGCCGTTAATTGCCAATAGTTCTGCGGAAAAAGAACACTATGGATATACGCCCTACGACTTTGGGACTGCCTTTGCATCGGCTCCGATATTCTTGGAAGATGAGGTGCGGATCTATTATGGGTCCAGTGATTGGTACTTCATGGACTGGCGTAAAGGTTACCTGGCTCTGGCGACGCTTCGTCCGGACGGTTGGGCAGGTTACGAGCAGGTATCAACGGATGCTCCGGCGGTAATTACGACCATGGCAGTTGCAGGCGACTTAGCCTCGCTGAGCATCACCGCTGATGTGCAAAACGGCGGGTCTGTGATCGTGACGGTTGTTGATGAATACGGCGAGGAACTGGCTCATAGCGAGCCTATAGTCAATACTGTCACCGGCGCCAGAATAAAATGGAAAGACGATGTGAGGAGTTTAACGAGTGTATACGATGGAAAAGCTAGATTGAAATTTACGCTTATAAATGCGAAGCTTTATTCGTTTGAAACTAAATAGAGTCCGTCCATAAAGTTGGGTGTCTTGTTCAGAATGTTCGTTTTCGAGGCTTTCGAAGTTTTAAAAATCAGGAGTTTACTCTTGTAAATGACTGAGTTTTAAGAGGAGAGTAACGAAGAAAACGGACTTTATGGACAGACACTAAATAGATTAGGATAAGACAGCTTTTGTTTTATTTCCAGGATTAAAACATTAAAAATGAACGTTTAATCAAAACATATTCGAATGAAATATTATTTGTATTTATTACTTATAGCCTGCATACTAACTGCATACTCATGCATTGGTCAAAATAAGCAAACAAGTTGCAGTAAATACCTCCTTTTAGATAATCGGGTGACAGAACAAGTCGAAAATGCAAAACTCACCCTTGGTACTATCAAAAAGCACCCGGCCAATCCGTTGTTTGGTGAGGACAAGCCCTGGGAAACGCGTTTAGATAACGTTTATGCGAACGTTAGCTATGACGAAGAGGATAGGCTATACAAATGTTGGTACAGCCCCTTTACCGTCGATGATCGGACGACGCTAATAGAAGAGAATAGACGCCATCCCTTTTATACCGGTTATTTACAAACAAGCCCCGAGGGCAGAGAGATGGCTGTCTGCTACGCTACCAGCAAGGACGGACTGAAGTGGGATAAACCCGAACTCGGTCTGATAGAATTCGAAGGTAATAAAAACAATAACATTGTCATGGGTGGTCGGCATTTCACTGGAGCATACTATGGTCCTCATGGTGCCAGTGTTTTCAAGGATCTCCATGAATCGGATCCCGCTAAGCGTTATAAGATGTTCTTCAGGGGGACAGAGATGGCGGTATCTTTTTCCGCCGACGGTTTGCACTGGAGCGAGGCGATCGACTGCCCGAAGATGGATGCTCTTGGCGATACCCATAATATCGCGTTCTGGGCGCCGGGTCTGGATAAATATATCGGTATTTCACGTCTTAAATATCATGTGCCGGCGATTGGGGGCGAGGGCAAGATGGGCATTAGGCAGGTCGCCCGGACAGAATCGGAGGATTTTGTCAACTGGACAAAGGCAAAGGTCGTACTTGAGGGTTCGGATCCATTAAAGCAGACCCACGATATGGTTGTTTTTCCCACCGGTGGAGTATATATCGGGCTGCTGGGTGTGATGGAATTTATTGATTATTCCAACTACAATGTAAAACAGCATATTGAGCTTGCATGGAGCCCTGACACTAAAACATGGTACCGTATTGAAGAAGGTAAGCCGTTTATTGACAATAGTCCTGCAGAGAAAGAGCACTTTGGATATACGCCCTACGACTTTGGGACTGCCTTTGCCGCGGCTCCGGTATTCCTTGAAGATGAGATAAGACTCTATTACGGAGCCTGCGACTGGTACTTCTTTGATTGGCGTAAAGCTTACCTGGCACTGGCGACGCTTCGTCTGGACGGTTGGGCAGGTTACGAGCAGATATCAACGGATGCTCCGGCCGTCATTACGACGAAAGCAGTTACAGGCGACTTAGCCTCGTTGAGCATCACCGCTGATGTGCAAAACGGCGGGTCTGTGATTGTGACGGTTGTTGATGAATACGGCGAGGAACTGGCTCATAGCGAGCCTATAGACAATACTGTCACCAGCGCCAGGATAAAATGGAAAGATGATGTGAAGGGTTTAGAGAGTATGAACGATGGGAAAGTCTGGTTAATATTTTCACTTACAAATGCGAAACTATATGCGTTTCAAATTAGCTCTGAAAATTAAATAAAAAGTATTCAAATAAATAAAGATGAAGTTTTCATTCGTTACTATACTGTCGTTGCTTATATCTTCGTTGAGTTATGCGGATGTAAAGCTGCCTGCCGTGTTCAGCAGTAATATGGTATTGCAGCGGGAAATCCAAGTTCCGGTGTGGGGCTGGGCCGATCCGGGCGAGGAAGTGACGGTAAATTTCAGCGGTCAGAGCAACACAGTTAAAGCCGACGCTGACGGCAAATGGATGGTAAAGCTCTCGGCGATGCCCGCAGGCGGACCTTTCGAGATGACCGTCAGGGGTAACAATACTGTCACCTTTACCAATGTAATGGTTGGCGAAGTTTGGATTTGCTCAGGACAGTCGAATATGGAATTTCATCTCTCGGGGTCGACAGGATCGAGAGAGGAAATTAAGAAAGCAACTAATTCCAATATTCGTTTGTTTCAGATCCCCGAGACAATATCGGCAAAACTCAAAGATGATGTTGAAGCATCCTGGATGGTTTGTAGTCCTAATTTTGCGGATAATTTTTCTGCAGTAGCATATTATTTTGGAAAAACTATAAATAACCAGATTAATGTTCCGATAGGACTGATACAGTCGGCGTATGGTGGCTCGAAGATTGAACCATGGATGACGATCGAGGCATTTAAGCAGGTCCCGTCTTTAAATAGTGCAGTTGAATATATCAATGGATCTGATGAAGTCTACCGCAGACATGTCGCTGAGGCTTTAAATGATTTGGAGAATTACTTACCTATAGCAAAAAAGACATTTGAAGCCGGTGAACAAGTGCCGGTGCCAAGGAAATGGCCAGTGCATCCTTTGGAAAGAGACAAGCAGCAGCCGACGTGCCTTTTCAACGGAATGATAAATCCAATAGTGCCTTTCGCTATTCGTGGTGCGATATGGTATCAGGGTGAAGCGAATTGTGACGATGGTATGCTTTACTACGATAAATTTAAAGCTATGCTTGCAAGTTGGCGTTCGCGATGGGGCCAGGGTAATTTCCCGTTTTATTTTGTTCAGCTGGCTCCCTATATTTATGGTGATTCAGAGCAACTTCCATTATTTTGGGAAGCTCAGACGGCATGTCTGCAAATACCCAATACCGGGATGGCTGTCACTGTTGATATAGGTGATACGATTGATATACATCCGAAGAACAAGCAGGATGTAGGCAAGCGTCTGGCGCTTTGGGCATTAGCGAAGGATTATGGTATGGAGGACTTGGTCTATTCCGGGCCGTCATATAAATCAATGGAAATCAATGGTAAAAAGGCTTATATCAGTTTCGAACATGTAGGTAAAGGACTCAGAAGCAGGGATGGCGAAGCTTTGAGTTGGTTCAGCATAGCAGGGGAGGATAAAGAATTTTATCCCGCTAAAGCAAAGATCAAGTGCGAAAAAGTTGTGGTTTCCAGTAAGCAGGTTGATAATCCTGTAGCCGTTCGCTTTGGATGGGATCAGATAGCCGAACCCAATTTAAGCAATAAAGAATCACTGCCCGCATTGCCATTCAGGACAGATCGCTGGTAAGCGACGGTTGAATTAATGATAGATGATTTAATTCTGTGTTATATGAAAATAAGTAATATTTGAGATGTTTAACGAATATGTATAAGATGAAAAAATTAACAAAACTAATTTTTATAATAGTGTTGCTACAATTGACATGTAGTTGTTCAAAAAAAGAAAGAGTTCTTCCGATAGAAGGAAGAACTCTTTCTGTAGATGAATACCGAAGTAAGATGAAAGCCGGTTGGCTTGGCCAGATGGTAGGTGTGGGCTGGGGTGGCCCCACTGAATTTAAGTGGAAAGGTGAGATTATTCCCGCCGACGGAGTGCCACAATGGCAACCCGAAATGGTCAACCAATTCAACCAGGACGATATCTATGTGGAGATGACATTTTTGCGCACCCTAGAACTCCACGGCTTCGATGTCAGTATCCGTCAGGCCGGGATAGACTTCGCAAACAGTAAATACGGGCTGGCGCACTCAAACCTTGCAGCTCGTGTAAATCTGCGAAACGGAATTGCGCCGCCGGATGCGGGGCATCCCAAGTTTAATAGGCACGTTGACGATATCGACTATCAGATCGAAGCCGATTTCTCAGGTCTTATCAGTCCGGGCATGCCCAATGAAGCCATAAGGCTCGGCGAGGTCTTCGGACGACTAATGAATTACGGTGACGGTCTTTACGGCGGCCAGTTCGTGGGCGGTATGTACGCGGAAGCCTTCTTTGAAAAAGATGTCCATAAAATCGTTGAAGCAGGTCTGGCCTGCGTTCCAAAGGGCAGCCAGTTTCACGAATGTATCAGTAACGTAATCGAATGGCACCGGCAAAACCCAAACGACTGGCAGAAGACATGGGAGCTTATCAATGAAAAATACCATCTCAATCCGGATTATCGAAAGGCATCCTGCCTCAAGGGCAGCTTCAACATTGATGCCAAGATCAACGCCGCATATATCGTCATGGGACTCCTCTATGGTGAAGGTGACATCGACAAGACGATCGTTATTTCGATGCGATGCGGCTCGGATTCGGACTGCAACCCATCGAACGCTGCCGGTATTCTATTTACAGCTAAGGGCTACTCGAATATTCCCGAACGTTTCACGTCTGCTCTGGATCCTGAGAGTAAATTTAGCCACACACCGTACAACTATGATTTGCTTACAGCGGTTTGCGAGAAACTCGCTCGCCAGGCAGTCATTAAATCTGGTGGACGAGTGGAAAAGGGCGCCAGCGGCGAGGAAGTATTCGTAATACCCGTACAAAAGGCAAAGCCTTCAAAGCTGGAACAGTCCTGGGGGCCTGGTCCTATTGCCAATTCCAGATACACGCCCGAAGAGCTTGATCAAATGGATCTCGATATTAAATTAACAGAAAGTGAGAATGGCCCGGATGATGTCATGTATCGTTATGGTGTTGATTTTCAAGAGGATGAGTTTATGCGTAAATGGCTTGTTCTGGGACCCATGCCTTATGTGGGGCGAGAAGATGTTCATATCGACTCTGATATAGACGGGATACCCATGACCCGGGAGGAAATAAAACAGGTTTTTGATTTAAATTCTATTGATGTTGTTAATTTCCAACCAAAAGTGACTATTGATGGCAAGGAATACGAA
>JANQZX010000139.1:7511-14468 GCA_030728245.1 Saprospiraceae bacterium
GAATACGAATGGGCCATAATGACGGCCAAACACGACGTAATAAACCTGACAGACTTAGTCAAGAATGATGCGGATTATAAAGTTGCTTATTTATGGGCCCAGATTGATATGCCAATGGACAGACGATATCTGTTGGGGATTGGACATGAGAATGGCGTAAAAGTTTGGCTCAATGGTGAACTCGTACATGAAAACTGGTCTGACTGGCGTGTAGTTGTCGATGATGATCGTTTTTGGGTAAATCTCAAAAAGGGCAAGAACCAGATTGTAATGAAAATTCAAAGTGGAGAAAGCCCTATGGGATTCTGCTTCAGATTATTGGATTGGTGAGCTTAGATTATTTAAAGTTTATTGAATACAGAAGAATAATTTAGCCAGTGAGCGTTATTGAAGGATTGGATGAATAATTTGATTTTAATAATTATTTATAAAGAAATGAAAATATTATTTTGGTTTGTGTTAGTGCTTTTTTTATTGTCAGGATGTCAAGACAATTTATCTATTATTAAAAAAGCTATACCGGATAAACTCGTGGTGCTATCATTTGACGATGCCCGGGAAAACAACTATTCATTTGTTGCACCGCTGTTGAAAGAGTATGGGTTTGGAGCTACGTTTTATATTTGTGAGTTTCCTGATTTTGCGGATACTACCCGGTTTATGACGTGGAGGCAGATAAAGGAATTATCCGATATGGGTTTTGAAATAGGGAATCATACACAAAGTCATATTGATCTGGAAGAAGCTTCAGCGAAAGAGCTTGTAAGGCAGGTAAGCTATATTGAAGATAAATGCCAAAATTGGGGAATTGATATTCCTTCGACCTTTACTTACCCAGGTGGGCGAGTTGGTAATAATATAGCCCTGATAAAAATGCTTGCAACGAAAGGATACACATTTGCCCGGACAATATACCCTGATGCATATAATCCATTGAAAGACAATCCGCTTCTTTTGCCTGGTTATTGTGTGCATAGTAACAATTTGGACAGGCTGAGTGAATTTCTTGGTAAAGCACGCGATGGAAATATTGTGATTCTTACTCTGCATGGCGTTTCCGATACTGAGCAGTATCGTGTCAATACGTCAAAGGCTCACTTTTTAAATCTTCTAAAATATCTAAAGGAGAATGACTATTCGGTAATTGCAATGCGTGATTTAAACAAGTATGTTGATGTCAAAAAAGCAATGAACTTAATTAATATCGAAGAAGAAATAGAACGAATAGAAGAAATAAATATCGAACCAGATTATTAAAAGAATAGCACAATGTACACATCTGAAGAAATTATTAATAAACTATTTATAAAAATGAAATCAATGAAACGATTAAGTATTATTTTATTAATGAGTTATAGTCTAATTACTCTTTCGTGCACAAAAAATGAGAGAAAGCCAGAGTCCTCAAAGCCGGTGGTTTTGTGGCAAAAATCAGATACCAGCTATGACAACTTTAGAATACCCAGTGTAATAGTGACACAAAAAGGTACAGTATTAGCTTTTGCTGAAGGGCGCTCGAATGACGGCGATGGAGGAGACATTGATCTGTTGGTAAAACGCTCGTTCGACAATGGAAAAACGTGGAGTGAGCAGACGGTGGTATGGGATGACAGGGATAATACCTGTGGTAATCCATGTCCGGTTATAGACGAAACCACAGGAAGAATTATCTTACTTATGACCTGGAATTCAGGTGCAGATGGTGAGGATGATGCGATAATCAAGGAAGGTGATGATACACGTCGTCCATTTATGTGTTACTCTGATGATGATGGTTTAACATGGTCAGAGCCGGAAGATTTGACTGCAACCTGCAAAAATCCTGATTGGGGATGGTATGCTACCGGACCGGGTGTTGCGATTCAGCTTAAATCGGAGCAGTATAAAAACAGGATAGTAATTCCTGCCAACCACAGCTATAGCATAAACAATAAGGAAGAGCAGGTAACGGAAGGAGTGTATGGCTATGGATCTCATGTCCTGTTGAGTGATGATGGTGGTAGCAGTTGGCGAATGAGTATGGCAATTACTCCCGGCTGTAACGAGAGTCAGGTAGTAGAGCTAAGCGATGGAAGGTTGATGATGAATATGCGTTCTTATAATGGTCTGTCGAGTCGTGCAATATCCTACAGTGAAGATGGCGGGGAAACCTGGTCAGATATTGAACATGCTCTCCAATTGGCAGATGAGCAATGTCAGGCAAGCATTATTGAATATGGATCGTACGCCGGAAAGAAAATGTATTTGTTTTCAAATCCGGGTAATCCGTGGGATCGGGTATATATGACAATCAGGGCAAGTTATGATGACTGCAATACATGGTCAAACAGCAAACTGATTTTTGCCGGACCATCTGCCTATTCATGTATGACGGTGCTCCCTGATGGAAATATAGGATTGCTTTTTGAAGGGGGAAAAGATTTTAGATATGAAAGTATGGTCTTTGTATCCATCCATCCTGATGAGCTCTTTAAACCTGGGACATTAATCAATAATTTAAATTCAAAATAATGGCATGTTTAACCACAACGAAAATTAAGAATATTATGAAATCAGTTAATTTAACAGTGCTATTTGTATTAATTATCAGTTTGTACAGCTGCACTTCAAAAGTCACTACTCAAAAAATTTCTATTCCCGAATATCAAAGTAAAATGAAAGCTGGCTGGCTGGGACAAATGGCCGGTGTTGGTTGGGGGGCTCCAACAGAGTTTATATTTAATGGCAGGATTATTCCCCAAGAAGAGATTCCTGTCTGGGAAAAAGATATGATAAATCAGCAAGAGCAGGATGACATTTATGTTGAAATGACATTTCTAAAATCGCTGGAAGATTATGGATTTGATGTTTCAATCCGCCAGGCCGGAATTGATTTTGCGAACAGTCGGTACGGCTTAGCACATGCAAATGAGCATGGACGTCATAATTTGCGTCTTGGAATTGCTCCCCCCCACTCGGGTCATCCAAAATACAACAGGCATGCCGACGATATTGACTATCAGATTGAAGCAGACTTTTCGGGATTAATTTCTCCCGGAATGCCAAACCTGGTCATTGAATTAGGTGAGAAATTTGGACGTTTAATGAATTATGGTGATGGTGTTTATGGTGGGCAGTTTGTGGGTGCAATGTATGCCAAAGCATTTTTCGAAGCCGATATAAATAAGATTATTGAGTCCGGTTTAGCAGCTATTCCAGCCGAAAGTCAATATGCCGAAGCCGTGCGCGATGTAATTAACTGGCATAAAGCAAACCCGGATGATTGGCAAAAAACATGGCAACTGATCGAGAATAAATACAACCTGAACCCGGAATACAAAAAATTTAATTGCAGCACTGGTGAAGATATTGATGAAAATATCGATGCAAAAATTAACGGCGCATATGTCGTAATAGGTCTTCTGTATGGCGAGGGAGATCTGGACAAAACAATTATAATTTCCATGCGCTGCGGACAGGATTCTGATTGCAATCCATCCAATGCTGCCGGCATTTTGGCAACTTCAATGGGTATGGAGAAATTACCTGAACGATATAAAACCGGAATTGATATTGCAACAAACTTTTCTTTTACAGCTTACAATTTCCCATCTCTTTTAGAAGTATGTACAAAGCTGGCTAAAAAGGCAGTTATTCGTGAAGGCGGATCCATCGAAAAAAATGCCCATGGTGTTGATGAATTTATAATACCTGTTAAAGAACCTCTGGTTCCGGAAGTGCTCCAGAGTTGGCTGCCCCAGGAGATTACAGGCAATGTGCATTTCAGTGAAGAAGAAATGGATAAAATAAAAGTTAAAATTCGCCGACCTGAAGATTTGGTTAATATTTGGAATGTAGCCGGACCTTTTTCAAAAGACGGCATTGGAGGATTGGATTTATTTGACGTGGCTTTTGCTCCTGAAAAAAACAGCAAGTACTCAGAATGGCAAAAGATGCCAGTTGGGGTTGACGATTTTGAAGCTGATTTCATAAACCTTGAAAGATATTTCAACGTGGAAAATAGTGTCGCTTATTTACAAACAAATGTCTGGATTGAAAATGCACAAAAAGTGATATTCGAAATTGGCTCGGATGATGGCATTAAAGTATGGCTAAATGACAAACTAGTTCATCAAAATAATGAGGAACGCGGACACGAGCAGGGACAAGATATTGCTGAAGTAAATCTCGAAAAAGGATGGAATAGTATATTGCTGAAAGTAACTCAGGGTGAAGGGGGCTGGGGTGCATCACTGGTTATATGCGATATGGAGGGGGCATTAATCGACGGATTAAAATACAGTACCAATGAACTTTTGGTTCCGTGAAATCTTTTGAAATTAGAGGGTATTGTTTTTTACTTGAAAATGTAAAATCAATTTAAATATTTAATTAATTAAAAATACAATGAAAAAAGTTATTCGTTACCTGGTTATTTCAACCTTACTACTGAATGTAACAACATTGTTTGCACAAATCGAAACCCCCTCGTTTATTTCAGACAATATGGTTCTTCAACAACAAACTGAAGCACCAATTTGGGGTGAGGCAAAGCCAATGTCAACTGTTTACATAAATTGTAGCTGGGACGATATTAAATACGTTACATATGCCAGTGAAAACGGGAAGTGGAAAATCAGGGTAAAAACACCAAAAGCCGGAGGGCCATATACGATTAAAATTAACGATCGGGTTATCGAAAACATACTAATTGGAGAGGTATGGATATGTTCAGGTCAGTCAAATATGGAGTTTGCACTTAATAGTGAAGATCAAATAACAGAGGGAGGTGCCGAAGAAGCTGAAAAAGCAAACTATCCTAAAATTAGGTTGTTTTATACAGCACGGCAGTATGGTGACCAACCTCAGGATGATTGTCATGGTCGTTGGGTTGAATGTTCTCCTTCCACAGCAGCTACTTTTAGCGCTACAGCCTATTATTTCGGTAAATATTTGCACAATGAATTAAATGTGCCTATTGGATTAATTCATACAAGTTGGGGTGGCTCTTCTGCACAAGCATGGGTAAAAGAAGATGTTTTAAAATCGGATGAAGATTATGCGATTTACTATGAAATGCAGAAGCGAAGAGAAATGGAAACCGAGCCCGGGATTTTACCTTTAGACACGGATTTTCCTTCAGTGTTATATAATGCAATGATACATCCTTTTATTTCGTACGCCATAAAAGGTGCAGTCTGGTATCAGGGCGAATCTAATCGTCACGAGGCTGCTTTATATGAGAAGCTTTTTCCTGCTATGATTAAGAATTGGCGTGATGATTGGCAACAAGGCGATTTCCCTTTCTATTTTGTTCAGATTACACCGTATCAATATGACGAAACAAGAGTAGGGGCAATGATTCGAGATGCTCAGCGTAAATCATTAAAGGTGAAAAATACAGGCATGGCTGTTACTCTGGATATAGTAGATAATACAAAGAATAGTCACCCAAGAAATAAATTAGATGTTGGAAAAAGGCTTGCACTTTGGGCATTGGCAAAAGACTATGGAAAAGCGGAACTGGTTTATTCTGGGCCTTTGTATAAATCAATACAGGTTGAGAAGAAAAAAATTAGAGTCTATTTCGAACATGTAGGTAGCGGGCTGATGGCCAAAGATGGTGATTTAACACATTTTGAAATTGCAGGCAATGATAAAATATTCTATCCTGCCAGTGCAATTATCGATGGCGAAACAGTAGTCTTAGAATCAGATAAGGTGAAGAAACCTGTTGCAGTTCGTTTTGCATTTTATAATACCGACGAACCAAATTTCTTTAATAGGGAAGGATTGCCTGCATCAACTTTCAGAACAGATAATTGGCAGATTTCTACAGAGCATATAAAAGATGAAGAATAGAAATACCAGTAATTAACTGATAATAAAAATAAATGACAAATGGTAATAGATAAGATAGAAAATTGTAAACTGTATCAAGGGCTTGGCAAAAGAATAGCTAAGGCATTTGAATACATTAATGAGACTGATTTGTCTCAAACTCCGGTTGGAAATTACGAAATAGATGGTGAGAATCTCTTCGCACTCGTTCAGCAATATGAGACTAAGGATATTGAGGGGGCTAACCCCGAAGGGCACCACAAATATATTGATATTCAATATATTATTTCGGGAGTCGAACTTATTGGACTGGCAACATTAAGGGATCAAATTCCCATACTGAGTAAGAAGGAAGATGATTATGACTTGTATGATTGCGACACAACATTATTTAGGATGGATTCTGGAATGTTCTCCATTTTTTTCCCGAAAGATATACATATGTCTGGTATTAAAATGAAACAATCTTCAATAGTAAAAAAAGTAGTAATAAAGGTAAAAATATAGTTTAAAGTTTTTAAGTATAAATATTAATATAAAATTACATTCAGATGAAAAAAAGATTATTTAATGCGCTATTATTTAGCGCCTTGTTTTGTGGAACTGCTGCAATGGCACAAAATACTCCGGTAGCAGACGGTAAAAAAGATCAAACAGATATTCAGAGAACTCGCTATCTATTGCTTGATTCACGGATTATTGAGTCAACCGACAATTTAGAACTTACGGTCGGAACAGTAAAAAAGGATATTAACAACCCGCTTTTTGGTGAAGACAAACCATGGGAACCCCGTTTCGACAATCCCTATTTGAGCATTATATATGACGAGGAAGAAAAGATTTACAAGTGCTGGTACAGCATATTCATCAAAGTCGGTCCGGGCGAAGGTAATCCTGGTGAAAATATACCCTCTGAAGAGCGGGCATGGCATAAATGGACAGAAGGTTTTCGCGACTATGGCGTCTGTTATGCTACATCAAAGGATGGTATCCACTGGGAAAAGCCCGAACTTGGGGTGATCGAGTATAACGGCAGCAAAAAGAACAATATCGTTATAGTTTTCAATCATGGCGTTACGGTCATGAAGGACCTGCACGAGACTGATCCGCAGAAACGTTACAAGGCTTTTCACCCGG
>JANQZX010000140.1 GCA_030728245.1 Saprospiraceae bacterium
CTTTTAATTCAGATTCAAGATAAACGGAACCTGTTGGATTACAAGGAGATGAAAACAATAAAGCTTTTGTTTTTGGGGTTATTGCTTTTTCAATATCTTCGGCGCTAACTTTGAAATCACTTTCAATACCCGCCTTTAGTAAAACGGTTTTACCCTCTGCCAGTTTAATAATTTCTGAATAAGAAACCCAATATGGAGCCAGTACTATAACCTCATCATCCAGGTCTAATAAAGAAAGAAAAATGTTCGCCAATGTCTGTTTAGCACCATTAGAAACAACAATCTGGCTTGCTTTATATTCTAAATTATTTTCCTCCTTAAATTTTTTACTAATGGCTTCTCTTAATTCTGGTATACCAGGAACAGGAGTATATTTTGTAAACCCTGCATCGAGGGCATCTTTTGCCACTTGTTTTATAGCGTCAGGTGTATCAAAATCAGGCTCACCAATACTTAAATTTATAACTTCGTGTCCTTTAGCTTTAAGTTCTCTCGCCATCTGTGACATTTTAAGTGTTTCAGATTCAGCCATTCTTACAACTCGCTGTGATAATAGATTACTTGACATGGTTTCGGTTTTTTTAAAATAATTTCAAAAATAATATAAACTACCCTGTTTTTAGGTAGTATAAACCTTATTTTTATGACATACTTTTAATGAAGCTAATTAATCAATAATGAACGGAAGTAAATCTTTAGAAGAACGCATACAAATAGCTCATTTAGGTGGGGGGCAAAACAGGATAGATGATCAACATAAAAAGGGTAAATTAACCGCGAGGGAAAGAATTCATTTTCTACTTGATAGTGGTAGTTTCGAGGAGATTGGTCAATTGGTTACCCATAGGTGTACCGATTTTGGTATGCAGGAACAAATATATTATGGTGACGGTGTTATAACAGGTTATGGTACAATTCATGGGCGTTTAGTTTATGTTTATGCTCAGGATTTTACTGTTTTTGGCGGTTCCCTGTCTGAGACACATGCAGAAAAAATAGTAAAAATAATGGAGCTGGCCTTGAATAATGGCGCACCTATTATCGGTTTGAATGATTCAGGTGGGGCAAGAATTCAGGAAGGGGTAGTTTCCTTAGGAGGATATGCTGATATATTTTATAAAAATGTATGTGCCAGTGGTGTTATTCCTCAAATTTCAGCTATTATGGGACCTTGTGCCGGAGGGGCTGTTTACTCTCCAGCTATAACTGATTTTACCATTATGGTAGAAGAAAGTTCCTACATGTTTGTCACAGGTCCAAATGTGGTCAAAACCGTTACCAATGAAACCGTCACGTCAGAGGAATTAGGAGGAGCATTAACTCACGCTTCCAAATCGGGCGTAACGCATTTTACAGCAGAAAATGATGTCGAATGTCTGAGGAAGATAAAAGGATTATTATCATATTTACCTCAAAATTGTTGGGAAAAACCCCTTGATTTACCTTTTTTGCTTGGTACAGAAGTTGCTTCAATACTAAACACCATAATTCCTGATAATGCTAATCAGCCTTACAATATGAAAGATGTTGTTAATGGAATTGTGGATGAGAATTCATTTTTTGAGGTTCAAGAGCTTTTTGCTGAAAATATTATTGTTGGTTTTGCTCGTATTGCTGGCATGTCCATTGGTATTGTGGGAAACCAACCTATGGTTTTAGCTGGTGTGCTTAATACAGATGCATCAAGAAAAGCAGCCCGGTTTGTAAGGACTTGCGATGCTTTTCAAATTCCATTGCTGGTTTTAGTGGATGTACCTGGCTTTTTACCCGGTACTGATCAGGAATGGAACGGAATAATTACACATGGTGCAAAATTACTCTACGCCTTTAGTGAGGCTACAGTTCCCAGAATTACCGTAATAACCAGAAAAGCGTATGGTGGAGCTTATGATGTTATGAATTCAAAACATATAGGTGCCGATATGAATTTTGCGTGGCCTACTGCGGAAATTGCTGTTATGGGTGCAAAAGGGGCCGCGGAAATTATATTCAAAAAAGAAATTGCCACAGCCGAAAATCCTGAAGCAATGACTATTCATAAAGAACAGGAATATAAAATTGCCTTTGCTCATCCGTTTCAAGCCGCACAAAGGGGATTTATAGATGAAGTTATTCAACCAGACAAAACCAGAATTAAACTAATAAAAGCATTTAGTATGCTTAAGAATAAAAAAGTGACGACACCTAATAGAAGACATGGAAATATTCCATTATAGGAAATTTAGTATTGCCACTTATCAAGGTGGTGAACAAACAAAACAGCCAGATTTTCAGCATCGGGTAGTGCCCGGTGCTGATTTCCCTCAAACTCATAACCATCTATTTCTAAGGCATGTGACAAACTTACAGAACGCTTAAGTTTTTTAAAATCCAAATACTGTCGCTTTAAATTTATATGGTGATCTGTCCACTCTGATGCAATATTATGAAGTTTACAGTCCTGAAGGAACATCTTTTTATCAAAATGTCCCCAGGAACATAGCATATAATCTTCTTCTAAATTTACCCAATCTAAAAATCGTTCTATAACTACCGGGAAAAAGGGAGCTTTATTAGTTTCCTGCGTAGTTATATGGGTAAGCTCTTGGCAGAAAATGGATAAGTCAGGGTACAAAGTTGGTTTAATTAAGGAGGAAAAAG
>JANQZX010000141.1 GCA_030728245.1 Saprospiraceae bacterium
GATTGATATTGAATTAATTGACTAATATTTCCCGCACTATCTTTCATTCCAATGATATTTGGATGATCCTTAAGGGAAGCTAAAAGGCCACTACTCACATTAACATGAGCAAATTTAGGTACATTATAAATAAGGATGGGAATGTCAACTTCATCGGCTATTTTAAGGAAATGCTTCGTTAAGGCTGCGTCCGACATATTGCCTAAATAATAAAAAGGAGTGAGAATAAGGGCTGCCTGAGCGCCCCTTTCAGCAGCTTTCTGTGTCAATGAAATGGTTTCTTGTGTAGATTCCATACCCGTCCCAGCCATTAATAATCTATCTTTTGGAATAGATTCAGCTGTTTTTTCTACAAGTAAAAGCTTTTCATTTTCAGTTAAATAAACCGTCTCACTATTGGACCCCAATACCAGATAGCCTGAAAGAGGTGTCTGGTTCCATTTTTCAAGGTTAAACAAATGACTTTCAATATCCAACGTGCCATCCTCTTTGAATGGGGTGAGCATTGGTGGAAAAACGCCGTTTATAGATAATTTCATCTTTTTTGTACTAATATACAATCGTATGATTGATTTTTTAAAAAAATCATAGGTCATATTACAAAAAGGATATTATATTGGAGCAGAATTGCCACACAAACCTTTATATGTTAACTATTGGAATAATTCGGGAGGGTAAAAATCCTCCTGATCATCGCGTTGTTTTGAGTCCAGCTCAATGTAGATACCTTATTGACACTTTTCCTGTGAAAATAAAGGTCCAACCTTCAAAAAACAGATGTTTTTCAGATGCTGAGTATGAAAAACAGGGGATTTCTCTTTCCTCCGATGTAAGTGATTGTGACCTACTTATTGGTATAAAAGAAGTGCCTGTTGAAGATCTTATGGCAGAAAAAAGATATCTGTTTTTTTCTCATACTATAAAAAAACAACCTTCAAATAAAAAGCTGCTTCAAGCTATTTTGCGACAAAATATTGAATTAATTGATTTTGAATTAATTACAGATGATAATAATCAACGGTTAATAGCTTTTGGGGAATTTGCCGGAATGGTAGGCGCTCATAATGCTTTATTAACCTGGGGAAGGCGGACCAAACAGTTTTCTTTACCCAGAATGTATCAATTACAAGATTATCAGGAAGCGGTAGAGTCTTATAAGCACATTCAGTGGCCTCCGGTAAAAATAGTGTTAACAGGTACGGGAAGAGTAGGACAGGGTGCAGCCAGTGTTTTGATGGATATGGGGATAAGGAAAACAGATACAGCCACTTTTCTAAGCCAATCTTTTGATGAACCTGTTTTTGTTCAATTAAAAAGTGAGGATTACTTGTTGCGTAAGGACGGAAGTAAATTTAATAGAGAGCATTTTCATCGTTATCCTTCTGAATATAGTGCCAATTTTGCGCCGTTTATTGAAAAGGCCGATATTTTTATAAATGGTATTTATTGGAATTTTAAAGCGCCTGTATTCTTTACGAAAGAAGAAATGATGAAAGATACGTTCAGGATAAAAGTGATAGCAGATTTAACCTGCGATATTGCGCCGGTAAGCTCCGTTCCATCTACTCTGCGAGCCAGTACGATAGAAGAACCTATCTATAGCTATATTCCAGAAACGAATGGGGAATCATACCCAGCTGATGAAAAGGGGGTGGATGTAATGGCCATAGATAATCTTCCTAATGAACTTCCACGCGATGCATCGGTATCTTTTGGGAAAAAATTTATTTTAGGTGTATTACCTGATATACTAGCTGGCAACACCTCAAAAATAGAAAAAGCTACCATAGCAAGAAAAGGGGCATTAATGCCATCCTTTTCTTACCTGGAAGATTATATAAAAGACTAATTTATTCTAAAACAAAAACTTCCTCGGCAGTTAATCTGCCATTATCTTTGGCTTCAATTTTAAACTCAACGCGGTCACCAATTCTAAGTTCTTCGAAATCAAAGTCTTTAAGACTTGAGAAATGGAAGAAAACGTTATCTGGTGGGTATTTAATAAAGCCATAACCATCTTTGATAGATAAGACAATACTTTCGAACCGATCTGTGTCGAGTTGAATGATATCATCGTGATCTTCCAGATTAACAGGAGGAGGAACAACTACAGGTTCAGTTGGTTCTAATGGTTTAGTGCCAAATGCTTTATCAAATTGTTTTGGAACGAACAAACGGTTTAAGTCGAAATCACTTTCGCTTGGATCGTCAATAATTTCGTGCATGGGCAGAGAATAAGTAACCTCTTCCAATAAATCCTGAGACGTTCTGGTGCTGAATCTATGGCCCTCCTCGTCAGTATATTCAAAGTCCCAACTAAGTAATATGGTATGTTTACCCATGCCGTTTAGTTTACGCATTAAAGGCACATAGTCGCTATCAGAACCAACTAAAACAACCACGTCGAAATGATTGTTAAAAGCCATTTCTATAGCCTCTAGAGAAAGCCATACATCGATACCTTTTTCCTGTCTTCTACCATTAATGATTTTTACAGGCAAATAGTGAGAAACGATCCCTTCTCCCATTAAAATATCGTCAAATACTCGTTCGTAATAAAGTAAATTTCCTCGTTGGCTAGCTTCACTAGCACTCAATCTTCCTCTGAAATAATGAGAATCAACCAC